>JAITJR010000062.1 GCA_031278855.1 Mycoplasmataceae bacterium
TTATGACATCCTCAAAAATGGTAACTATTCACCGCGAAAAAAATCATAAAGTTATAATTCAATCCATGTTAAATTTTGATGTGATTGTAGTTGGCGCTGGACATGCTGGACTAGAAGCAGCTTTTGCTTGTAGTCATGTTGGTTATAAAGTAGCTTTAATTACCATGTCGGAAACTTCAATTGGTTTAGTACCTTGTAATCCATCCATTGGTGGTCCAGCCAAAGGAATCGTTACGCGTGAAATTGATGCATTAGGCGGAATGCAAGCCAAAGCAACGGCAGCGTGTCAATTACAAATTAAATTATTAAATAGTTCAAAAGGGGCTGGGGTATGAGCATTACGAGCCCAAATTGACAAAATTAAATACCAAAAATGGTTCCGTGAACAAATCAAAAATGATCCCCATATTACATTAATAATTGATGAGGTTAAATCACTCATTATTAATAAAGATAGCGTCATTGGTGTACAATGTCAAAACCATTCAAAAATTATGGGTAAGAAAATTATTATTACTAGTGGTACATATTTAAACGCCACTACACATATCGGTAATATCCATAAAAAAGAAGGACCGCAATCTTTATCACGTAGCGAAGGACTTTCCGAATATCTAAAATCAATTGGTTTTGAACTAATCCGCTTAAAAACAGGAACACCCCCTAGAGTAAAAACAGCATCGATCAATTTTAAAGACATGCAGATAGAACCAGGGTCAAACCAAAAACTCAGCTTTACACATTTTGAACCAACCTATCTTCCGTTAAAAAAACAAGCACGATGTTATTTAACATATACTAATAAAAAAACCCACCAAATCATTAAAAGTAACATTCATTTATCTCCCCTATATTCAGGCAAGATTAATGGGGTTGGTCCAAGATATTGTCCGAGTATTGAAGACAAAATAATGCGCTTTCACGATAAGCCCCGTCATCAAGTATTTATTGAACCTGAATCGTTATCCCTTGATACGATGTATTTGCAAGGCTTATCAACATCGTTACCGCAAGAAATCCAAACAAAATTTGTCAGATCAATTGCTGGGTTAGCGAAGGCAGAAATTGTCAAATATGGCTATGCGATTGAATATGATGCCATTAATTCACTTCAATTATGACCAACATTAGAATCTAAGCCATACCATAATTTGTATTTTGCTGGACAAATCAACGGTACTAGTGGTTATGAAGAAGCCGCGTGTCAAGGACTAATGGCTGGGATTAATGCGATATTAAGTCTGCAGAAAAAAGCACCACTTATTTTCAAAAGAAACGAATCATACATCGGTGTCCTCATCGATGATCTAGTCACAAAAGGAGTGACTGATCCGTATCGTTTATTAACCAGTCGGGCTGAATATCGCCTATCCCTTCGCAATGATAATGCTGATGATCGTTTAATTAAATATGGTTATAAAATAGGTTTAATTAATAAAAAATGTTATCAACAATACCGCCAACAGCACAAACTGATTGAAACCACAATTCATTATTTAAAAAATACCCCTCTTAAATCTCAACCTAAATTGTTAAAGAAATACGGTAATTCTGCCCATAATTTATACGATTTACTAAAAAGACCAGGTGTCCAAATACAACAACTATTAAAACCAGGCAACCTAAAAAACGAATCATTAAGTAAAATTGAAATATTAGTAAAATTTCATGGTTATATCCAACACCAACAAAAATTCATTGAACGTTTTGACAAATATGACGATATCCCTTTAACTAAGATTAAAGACTACCAACAATTAAAAAATTTATCTTTAGAAGCTAGGGATAAATTAAATAAAATTAGACCGTTAACTTTAGGCCAAGCTAAACGAATTAGTGGCATTAATTTAACAGATTTAATGACTATTAAATACCACATCGATCGCCATGAATAAAACTGAATTTAATGCATGTATCCGAGCTGAATTTAAACACATCTCCAACCTTTTTTTTGATCAAGTAGAAAAATATAAAATTTTCTTACAAGATTACAATCAAAAAATAAACTTAACACGATTAGATACCGAACCTAAAATCTATGGTGAATATTTTTACGAATCCATCGTTCCTTTTAAAGATTTAGATCTACTCAAAATCCATACATTATTAGATATTGGCAGTGGTTCTGGTATTCCAGGAATGATTTTAAAACTCTTATACCCCCACCTTCAATTGACCATCATTGAATCCAACCGTAAAAAATGTTTATTCTTAAAAAAACTAGGTGAACATCTAAATATTGATGTGAGTATTATTAATCAACGAGCTGAAAAAATTCAAAATTGTCATCGTGAACAGTTTGATTTAGTTACTTCTAGAGCAGTGGGGGCACTACCAATTATGGTGGAATTATCGTTACCATATTTAAAAATTGGCGGATTATTAGTCGAACCTAAATCAAAAAAATGGTCTGAAGAACTATTAGTTTCCCAAAAAATCATCACCGCTTTAGGCGGGAAATTACGATCAACCAATCAATTTCAATCAGCCAATGATAAATTTCATGCAATATTTTTGATTGAAAAAATTAAAAAAACTGATCCCATCTACCCCAGGGAATGAAATTTAATTTTAAAAGGTTGACAATAATGGCATATATCATTACGTTAATTAGCGATGGTGTGAAGAGCGGTAAAACTACCATCGCTTTTAATTTAGCGGCAATTTTATCCAACAAAAATAAGAAAGTTCTGCTCATTAGTCCTGAACACGCCCCATCATATTTAGCGTTATTAACTGATGAAAATAAAACTAAAACCAAAAACATTATCCATCCATTTAACTTAATGAATTATGATAAGTGATTAAGCATTTTATTACTTTTCATTAATAAAAATAGTAATAACAAATACGATTATGTAAAATTGCTCACTAAACAACTACAATTGTTAGAAGCTAAGTACGATTTAATTATTGTTGATACTAATTACCTTAGTAATGCTTTAACCAAACTATCATTAATAAATTCCCAAAAAATTATTGCTGTTTGTGATAGTAATAACTTTAGTTCAGGTCAATTACAAAAGATATTAACATTTGTCCGTAAAAATCAAACTGACAATCCCAGTCTGAAATTATCGACCATCATTTTAAATAATTACAATCCCGATATACATATCGACCCACTATTAAATATCGCCAAAATGGTCGGCACTAATTGTTTATTTATTACATTACCATTCCGTTCGGAATTACAAAAAATCGACCAACAATCGGTTAAATTCATTAAAAATAATCAATGGGATGACTATACATTAATGCTCAATAAGGTTGTCAAACAATTAATGAAAGATATTTAACAGCGTCTACTTAACTCTAAAAACCAGTACCATTTCCATAAAAACTATTACAAATAAAATCTAAGTCTTTTTCGGTAATGATTTACATGAAAACTGTATCTAATTGTATTTGTTGTATCAGGCAGATGTGTGCATATACGATGATGAATCGTTACCGCCATTTAGCACAAATACTGTCTTTAATCGGATGAGGGGG
>JAITJR010000015.1 GCA_031278855.1 Mycoplasmataceae bacterium
ACACTGCCACTTTTTTTAAATTTTATAAAGAACAAATGTTGCTTGACAACATTCAACCTAATTTAGTTCATACCACCTTAGCTCAATGAGAAAATAATGCACAAATGGGTTGTATAATAACCCAAAACATTGATGGATTACATTCATTAGCGGGTAGTAAAAAAGTAATCGAATTACACGGTACGGTTAATCGAAATTATTGTATTAAATG
Source organism: Mycoplasmataceae bacterium (assembly GCA_031278855.1). Lineage (GTDB taxonomy): Bacteria > Bacillota_I > Bacilli_A > Mycoplasmatales > Mycoplasmoidaceae > Malacoplasma_A. The sequence continues at coordinate 212 of JAITJR010000015.1, forward strand.
TCATAAGTGATACCCGATATCATATGTGAAGAAATTTTTAACAATTCCCAAGTGTTCGTGTGGTGGTCTTGTTAGACCATTTGTGGTTTTATATGGCGAATCATTACACGATGGTGTAATTGAAGCTTGTTATGAAGCATTAAGTAAAACCGATTTATTAATCGTTGCTGGTACAGGTTTAACGGTATCTACCGCTAGTAGCGTTGTGAGTATGTTTCGTGGTAAATATTTAGTTATTTTAAATAACGAACCGACTTCATTTGATGATCGGGCACATTTAGTTATTCGTCAAGATTTGTTTGAATTATTCAAAGAATTAACCTAAAAAATTAATTTTTTCTTTACCGATAGATACATTCATTACATCACTACCTTGCACGATAGTGCCATCGTATTGATAGGTCTTATTTGGCAATTTAATTTCAACTTTTTTACATTTTACGCTCGTTACCGCTCGCAACTTTAAAATATTACCATCCATAACTTTTTTTAAATAAGGCAAAGTTTTAATTCGAGCAAATTTATTAACATAGGTAAAATTTAAATAATCATCATCAATTTTGGCTTCAGGGCACATTTTAATCCCACCGCCAATAGCAATACCGTTGCCCACCGATAACAATAATGATGTAACTGGTGTTCATGCTCCGTTGTCAATGCGAATTTCGCTATGATGTCATTTAAAAAATAAAGTTTTGACGATTGTTGCAAATTTATAACGCATGCGATTGGATGATCACTTGAGTTTATAGTAAAATTTTAATACTTCGGTATCTAAACCAAAACCAACCACATTTATAGCTCTTCGGTCGTTAACATTGATGTAGTTAATTTTTCGGGGTATTGTGGTTAATGCAAACTTCAAAGAAGTAATCGGGTCCTGTGTAGGAATTTTGGTAGCAGTAACGAAATCATTTCCGGAACCCGATGGGATTATGCCTAAGGTTACGATATTAAAATTTTGAATTCCGTTTACAATTTCGGAAATAGTACCATCCCCTCCTAAGCATATTATGGTAATGGGCTGATTTTTACTAGTTAGATATTTGGTAATCGCTTCGGCATGACCTTCATTTTGGGTTTCGTGAACTTGAAATTTAAAGTCAATATTGAGCAGAAATTTTTTTACTAATATTCAGTTTTGTTTCGACAAACCATGACCTGCAACTGGATTGTAAATGAAATGATATGTCATAGGCCGAAATTATATTAGGTTTTACTAATAATATTCTTTCAATTATGCAGCAATATTTTGAGGTTTTTTGTTAACTTTTTGTAATTGAAAGATAAATCTTGACCGCCATTGGCGATGACATTTTTATATCAGATGTAACTTAATTTAGGTAACCTGGTACGATGGGGAGAACGAAAATTCACATGCACTAAACCATAATTTTTTCGGTATCCTGCACTTGGTGAAAAAATATCGCAATATGTTCATAAACTATAGCCGATGACATTTTCTTTAGCTTGATATGCTTGTAGCACTTCCCGAAGATGGTCATGTAAGTATTGAATTCGTTTTTTATCTAAAATTAAACCTTTATCTTTTTTATCAAATAATCCCAATCCATTTTCTAAAATAAAAATAGGAATATTTTTACCATATTTTTGGTGTAAAAAGTTTAAACCTGGTCTGATTTGACTCGGATCAATCGTTCACTTTCAGTTAGTATATTTAACATTTTGCAATGGGTAAACTATTTGAAATTTACCTGTGGGCGATTTTTCGCTCGGTTTTTTTGCTTGTTTCAACAAATAATCATATTCGCTGACGTAAAAAGGACGATAGTAGTTTCAACCGATTAAATCCATCGGATATTTTTTGAGATAGTCTAAATCTTTTTGAGAAATATGAAATTTAATGCTGTTATTTTTAATGAAATCATAAAAAATTTGCGGATATTTACCCAAAAAATATGGATCAAAATATAAACCTAAGTATCAGGCATTGTAAGCAATGACAGCTTGTCTAGCTTTTGGCGAATCATGTGGGTATGGTAATGGTGGCGATCAATCATGGCCGACCCCAATCATCGCTTGTTTGTTAATATAACCTTTGTTTTTAGCTTTAATAAAAGCTTCCTTACAAGTAGCTGAGGCTAATGCCAAGTGATGCACAGCTTTTACAAAAGCCGTTGGATTTTTGCGTTCAGGCGGGAAATAGTCGTCTAAATATCCAAAAGTTGTTAGCGATGAGTTTTCATCGCTCGTGAACCATATATCGCAATACTTACCGAGATATTTAAAGATAGTTGTTGCATATTTTTGGAATCATTTTACACAAGAACGATTTTCCCATCCGCCTAATTTTTGTGCCCATAATGGTGTATCCCAATGATATAAAATGGGAATAATTTTTACGCCACATTTTAAAAATGATTCAAATACATTAACATAAAATTGCACTCCATCCATATTAATTTGTGTGGCATCATTAGGGAATATGCGAGTTCAGTCCAAACAATAAACTAAAGCATCCAATTTTAAATATTGACAAATTTTAGCATCTATTTTATATTGATGATAAAAATCACTCGCAATTTCAATGGAATTAATCTCTCGTTCAGGTTTATGGGGTGGTGGAATGTAGAATTTTCGTTTCGTAAATTCGTCTCAAATTGAATCAGAACGATTCCCTAAATGCCTGCCACCCTCAATCTGGAAGGCGTTAGTAGTAGCACAAAATAAAAATGGTTTCATATGGTAATAATTATAGAAAGCCTAAGGGAATTAGGGGCATGAGTTCTAATCCATTAAAGTTAATTATTGTTAAACTCGATGTTGACTTTACCTACAAAATTAATTTTTAAAAAAATGGCGATTTCCCAAGCAATATTTGGGTTTAAGTTGTTTTTCTATTAAATTATCTGTTAAACTCGGGTTATAGAAATCCTAAGGGAATTAGAGGTATAAGTTCTAATCCATTAGAGTTAATTATTGCTAAATATTTTAGCGATATCGTCGTCGGATTGCATTGAACCTATTCGCGACGAAATTCGCTCTAATTTTCATGTCTCAACATGAGTGATGCTGTGCTTCGGTTTTAGTTGTACTAATTTTGACAAAGTTTCAATTTCTAGAAAATGTTGATTAGTATATGTTTCACACGAACATCCGCCATCAGGATAGTGACCAGTATCATCATGCAAATAAGATATGGTAAATTTGTAATTATTGAGTAAGTATATGGCTTGACCAATGCGATAATCAAAACCTAATTTTATTGGTGTTTGGTTGTTAGGATCCATCTTTAATGAGCAGTATTTATTCCCTAAAAATAACCTTGGATCATTTAGGCGAGTGTAAGGTCATAGCACTAATTTACGATTTGGTAAAAAACCAGTATCTGCATCGTTCAACTTAAAAATGGCAACTCCTTGTGGAGCCATTTGAGTTAGAGCTCAAACTGCCAATTCAACTTGCTTGTTACCTTGATTAACAATCGTATGTTTAATTTCAATGTTACCTGGATTAATGGTAATCTCTCATTTTATTTTTAAGTTAACTACTGGTAACTTTGGGGCAATGATGCATAGTTTATTATTTTTTAGTTTAACCTCAATTGGTTGATTGTCAGGAGCATAGGTATAAATGCTCTCTGGGCTTGCTCATAACCTGTGCCCACCATAGCAATGTCAAGCATCATTTTGAAAGATTTTATGATGATTAGCATTGTTCATACGAAAGACATCATGGTTATCTTGAAACAATAAATTACACTTATCATTGGGGCCAAAGAAAATAATTCTAGGACCAAATGATTTGGTAATAATTAGATAGTATAAATCAGTCCTAATTTCGATACATTTTTGAAAGGTTTTATAAGTTATTTCTTTTATTTGAAATTGGGTAAGACTCATGAAATTATTATATACTTGGACTATAGAAAATAAATATGTGAATACTTGTAGGACTTATTCCAGCATTATCATGAGGAATACAGCCAATTGTTATTACTAAAATTGGTGGGCGGCCTGTCAATCAGATTATTGGTACAACGGTTGGGACATTTTGGGTTTCATTGTTTGTGTTCATGTGTATGAATAGTGTTGGTGGTGGATACCAATACGATAGTGTTGTCTTTTGGTGTAGTTTTGCTAGTGGATTTGGCTGATGTATTGGGCAAATTTTACAATACACTACTTTTAAAATATTGGGGGTGGCAAAAGCCATGCCGTTATCGACGGGACTACAGTTAATTTTGATAAATATTTTTAGTGTGGTGGCGTATGGTGAATGGCGTAGTCCAACTTTCCCATGACAAATTATGACGACTGGCTTTGCTGCCGTAGTTTTGATTATTATTGGAGTCGTTTGTATTGCCTATAAACAGAAAAAACCAGAGCCAGGGTTTAAGCCAGAAACAGTTGTTCGTCCTAAAGTTAAATTATTGGGAATTATCATGATTTTTGCAGTTGGAACTATTGGTTTTTTATGTTATTTTGCTTTAGGTGAATTACCAAGTAATCTATGAAGATTTGGTTCAAGTTATAAACTACCACCCGTGTTTGAAGATAAAACGAGATATGGTTTTATACAATTTTTCCCTCAAGCAATTGGAATGGTATTAGTTGCAATTTTATATGCTTTCTATGAATGATTTAAACCATGTTTTGGTCCGAAAAAAATATCATTAGCAGTAGCTACTCGTAATTCGCCTTTTGTTCAATCGAAATCTTACTTTAATATGATCGATGGGTTAATATTTGCTTCGGCAGCTCTTTCAATTTTGTTATCTAAAGCTCACAATGGGACGGCTACCGCTACTAGTTTAAGTCAAACCAACATTATCATCGCCACATTGGGTGGGTTGTTTATTTTAAAGGAACGTAAACCTAAAAAAGAATTGATTGCAACATTATGTGGATTAGGGTTAGTTGTAATAGGTGGAACGATTATTGGTTTAATGCCCACTATATTTCATGAATAAACATTAATACCATGTTTCAAATTGATTTTTATTCGTAAAGTGATTTTTAGTGCTTCGCCATGTTTATTGTAGGTAGCTTGAGCGTAACAAAAATAATTCTAAGTAAGCAAAAAAAATAACAACATTTTAACGCTTTAACTTATATCAAAATAATGCTTGTCACTTCAAGAACTTTATGATTAACTGCTAAACTTAGGAAAATTAATAGTTAATTTTAGATATACATATTACCGACGAGACTTTTTTACAAGAAAAGTTTGATTTTTCAATGCTAAACTAGCATTTTTTTGACTTCAAACTGCGAAACTCAGGTGATTAACGGAGAAACGATTGAAGTATGCTAAACCATGTATAATTGAACCATGAAAAAATTTCTGTTTGCTATTTTACATTTTATGGGGTTGCCTTTCGTCGCTTTCGCATTTGCAGTGGGCATTCTAGGGTTAAAAGGGAAAGCTAAAAAATATCAAAAAATGGGCGAAGCTTATTTACCTGTTGATCGATATCGTGCAGTGTATAAGTTATGCAAAAAAGCTCTATATATTAAGCATGTAAAAGTTGAGACTAAAGGTTTTGATCGAATTCCGAAAAAACCAGTGTTATTTATCATTAATCATAAATCGCAAATTGATCCCATTCTTTTGATCAAAATTTTATTTGAACAATCAGGTCTACCGTATTTTAGTATTGTAAGTAAAATTGAAAATACTGATTCTAAAGTTGTCAATGCCGCGATGCAATTAATCGATACTATTTATGTAGAACGAGGTAATTTACGTCAACAATATGAAGCTTTTGAAGAGCAAATTAGAGCAGTTAATGCAGGACGTAGTGTCGTTATTTTTGCTGAAGGTACGAGAATTTACCAACATGACATTGGTGAAATGAAACCAGCTGCTTTTAAAGTTTCACAAAAAACCTATATTCCAATTGTCCCGATTGTAATCTATGGTTCTAGTGGTTTATGGGATAAAAATAAACAATATAAAAATCGTGATCGAAAAATTTATGTTGAATTGTTGGATGTAGTTAATCACCATACTTTTGTAAACATGAAAGACGAATATATTAGCGAACAAATTCGTAACATAATCGCTTCACGTTATAATGAAATGCATAAATTAGCACAAGAGCATAAACCAATTTTTCTAGAAAGGGACTAGATGAAACAATATTTGGAATTACTGCAACATATTCTTAACAAAGGTGAACATCGACATAATCGTACAGCAATTGACACTATTTCCACTTTCGGTTATCAGAATCGATATGATATTAGTCAATATTTCCCATTATTAACTACCAAAAAAGTATTTTATAAATCAATGATTCATGAATTACTTTGATTTATTCGCGGGGATACCAATATTAAGTATCTAGTTGATAATAATTGTAACATTTGAAACGAGTGACCTTATGAAGCTTTTAAAAAATCACTAGACTTTCACGGTGAATCGCTCCAAGTATTTATTGATAAAATTAAAACTGATGAAAATTTCGCCAAAAAGCACGGTGATTTAGGTCCAGTTTATGGGAAGCAATGACGTAATTTTTTAGGGGTTGACCAATTACAAAATGTCATTGATCAAATAAAAACTAATCCAAATTCACGTCGATTAATTGTTTGTGCCTGAAATCCAACCGAAGTAGATAAAATGATGTTACCACCTTGTCATTCACTTTTTCAATTTTATGTAGATAAGCACGGTGGTTTATCGTGTGAATTATATCAGCGTAGTGCCGATGCTTTTCTTGGTGTCCCGTTTAATATTGCTTCATACTCTTTGTTAGTTTATATTGTTGCTGCGATCACAGGCTTAAGGCCAAAAGAATTTGTCCATACTTTTGGCGATCTACATATCTATGTTAATCATCTTGAACAAGTTAAAGAGCAATTATCACGTGTGCCTGGGCAATTGCCGACTCTAAAAATTAAACGTATTCCCAAAAATATTGCTGAATTTACCATTGACGATTTTGAGATAATTGACTATAACCCACAAGGAGTTATTCGAGCGGAGGTTGCAGTTTAATATGATTAGTTTAATATGGGCACAAGATTTAAATAAAGGAATTGGTATTGATAATTTGTTACCTTGGAATATTAAGGAAGAAATGGAACACTTTCGTAATATTACTCGTAATCAAATTGTGGTAATGGGTCAAAGAACATTTGAATCAATTGGTAAGCCTTTAATAAATCGCTTAAATATTGTTATTTCTGATGATCATAATTTTAAATGTGATGGAGTCATTGTTTATCATGACATTCAAAAATTAATTGATGATTACAAGAATAAGCATATTTACATTATTGGTGGTAAAACTATCTATGAGTTATTTGCACCTATCGCCGACGAACTAATTGTTTCTAAAATTAAAAAAACATATGATTGTAATCGCTATCTCAATATTGATTTTAGTCCATTTCGTCTTGCTAAAACCGAACACCACCCAGATTTCGCCGCAGAATGATGAGCACGTAAATAATAATGACTTCACCAGCAACAACTATTTTGAATCTGAAGTTAAATGACTTTGATGGTCCGATTGATTTATTAGAATCATTAATTCGTGAGCATAAAATGGATATTTTAAATTTAGATGTCGCAGCTTTAGCGGCACAATATTTAGAATTTGTTCAGCGACATATTAATGACATTTCCATTGATGATGCTAGTGAGTATTTATTAATGGCAACATATCTACTTGAATTAAAATCAAAGAAAGTATTGCCAGTGGAAAATTTAATGGTAGGAAACTCTAATTTCGAGTTAGAACGAGATCGGTTAGTCCATCGCATTATTGAATATCGTAAATATAAAGATGCTATACCACAATTGTTAACTAATCAAAATAAACGATTAGAAATGTATGCTAAACAAGCCGATGATTTGGAAGCTTATGTTCCCGAAGAAACCATAATGGCTGAACTCCCACAAGCCATTGATCCATCTCGCTTGATGAAAGCAATGGAAAAAGCTTTTGAAAAATGAAAATTATCATTATTTACTCATCATAAAATTTTAGTGCAGGAATTATCGGTTGATGATGTTGAAAAAGAAATTATTAATTATTTAAATACACATGATTTTCAACAAATATCTTTCAGTGATTATTTAAAAAGCATAGACGAATTAAAGTTAAGTCAGCAATACATTGTTACTTGTTTTTCGGCATTATTAGAACTTGTGAAATATCGTAAAATTAATTTAACTCAAAGTGATTTAGAAGACGATATTTTCTTTGCTAAGACTTTGCCAAGTGATGAGGCACGAGATTTATTATAAATAGGAGCATATTATGAATATTAAATCAGTAATTGAAAGCATACTTTACGTTAGTGGTAACGATGGGATCGATATTAGCGATATTAAAAAAGTGGTTAATATCCCCACCGATGATATTCGTAAAGTTATTCAAGCGATGAAAGAAAGTTATGATAACAACCCTGATAGCGGTTTTATTATTAAACCATACGGCACACATTATTATCTTTTGACTAAGCCTGTTAATAAAGAATTTATTAGTAAATTAATTGACGTTCGGTTAAAGAATCCGTTGAGTCCAGCCGTAATGGAGACGTTAGCCATTATTGCTTATAACAATCCGTGTCCTGGTGTAAAAGTGGATGAAATTAGAGGTACTTCTAGTGAAAACGCTCTTAAACGACTAGAATCGTTAGAATTAATTAAAAATATTGGTCGTGCCGCTACTCCAGGACGTCCTTATATTTATGAAATTACCCAAAAGTTTTTTAATTTATTTGGCATTAAATCGCTCCAAGATCTACCAAAAATTAATCAAGATACCAACGATATTGAAAACCTAGATTTTTTTAATGCCAATCGCTTTGAAGAAGAAAAATAATTATTCTAAGTCCATGCCAAAAGCAAAAAAATTGGGACCAACGTGAGCAGTAATAACACTAGGTAATTCTGCGTATTCAATTTTTATGTTAGGATAAAAAGTTTTTAAAATCTCTAAATATTGATCGATATTAAATTTTTTATTAGCATGACTATTAGTAAAAACTATAAAACGATTAATTTGACTATGATTAAGCGGAATTAAATCAGCCAAAGCATCTTGGGCACGTTTTATCGTTTCATCAGGTTTACTAGCTTTGTTGCGAAATAATAAACCAGATTTATCAAGTGTAATAATTAACTTCAAACCAAACATTTTAATCAAAATAGACTTGAAATTACTTACCCGCCCACCTTTTTTTAGTTGTGAAACATCTGGAACAATTAAAACAGCAGCCCGTTTATCTTTAACATTGGATAAATAATTAGTAATAAAAGCATCGTCTAATTTGCCTTCGCTTTCAGCTTTTAGTAAATCAACTATGGTTCATTCAGATAAACGTCCTACCATAGTTTGATCATAAACTTTTAGAGTCTTATATTCATTTTCTAACATTTTTCAAGTGTTATGTGTGCCTGAAATAGTGCTAGGGATTGTCAAAGCATAGATATGTTCATATTCTTTTGTCAATTTCTCAACCATTTCAACCACACTACCTAAAATTGGTTGCGATGTTTTGATATCTACGCCACTATCAATTTTTTCACAAATTTGGGCATTAAATATATCAACTTGGTCTAAGTAAGAGATGGTCTTAGCTTTTGCAGTTTCAATAATTTCCATGGGTACAACATACACATTCGCATATTGATTATTTTTAATTCCAAACGATGAGTCAATTAAAATAGCATTTTTTTTCATAGCACCAATTATATAAAAAAATTATTTAATGCAATTGTTGGGAATTTTTTTCTTGCAAACGGTCTAATTTTGTGAGTTTTTTAAAATTGATTTAGGTAATTTTATCATCAATAAGTTCAATAAACATTGCTATTTTAGTGTGTGTGTGTGTCGCCAGATAATTTTTAATTATTTTACACCCAAAACAATATAATTTAACTATGCAATTACATCGGGGGGGGACAGATCTGATAGTGCACTAAGCACCATGTTTATCTCTCTTTCCAAAAACAAGATCTTATTTTTTTTTGAGATCTTGTTTTTGCTATTAATTTTCGAATCATAAAGAGGAACAAAAATGAAAAAATGAAATAAATTATCTAAAGCAGCTAGAATTGGCATCTTATTACCAACAAGTTTGCTAGGGGCTGGTGGATTAGCATTTGGAGGAATTGCCATTGCAGGGTATGTATTTAATGTTGGCCCATTGGCAGAAATTACTAAGATAGATATCAACACAATCTTTGGAGTTGAAAACGCCACTAAATACATGAATGATAGTTCAAACCGAAAGAATTACTACACTCCTGATGATGTATATGATGGAATGATAGCCTACTTAAATGACTTAGCAAAAGCATATGCCAGTGGTGCGAATGCCGATGTCATGAATGACATTAATGTTGCTAAATTAAATGGTGTTACTGTAGGGGAACAAATATTATCGGCAGCTGTTTCTGTTAAGCCTAATTCTCAAAAGTATTCGGGGAATAATTTTGATCTGTATGTTTATAACGATAAGGCTTTCACCAGAACATTAAGCAATGATTTTACTAACCATGATTTTAATTGCGTTACTAACACTAGTTTATCTAGTTTCGCTAATAGTGTTAATTTAACTTTCGGAAATATCTTGGGTTCAACTGGTATCTTAAAATTATTAAATTCATCTCTATCATTAAATGATGTTGTGGTTCAGTATTACGATAATGATGGTGGTTGAAAAGATATACCAAACAATGGCAATATTTTAGGCCCAGAGACTTCGTTAACAACTTTAGTGTGGTCAATAACCAATGACAATTATGGCGGAACATCTAAGTTGCAGTTAACACCGAAACAAAATGGTGTTTATAATGCACAAAACCCCATACCTTTTACCGTGGAGTTATATCGACCAGAATTATCGTCTCAAACTGGTTGGCCTACAACTGATAGCAATATGTTTAAAAGCTTTGTAGTTGCACCAAGCATCGAACAACTTGCGACTACATTTAGAGAAAAATATGGTGATTTTGCTAATACACAAAAAACTATTTGATGAGATCGTTCTTTTGCTTACATTGGTGGTACTTCAGGATATGAAAATTGAGTCTTTGTTAAAAACCAAAATAAGGCGGGCTTAAATTTTAAAGGGACGCCTTATTTTGCAAGTCAGTCGTCAGCTACTACTTCTACTTCACCTGAAAATTATTCATGGGAATACGACTTCACCCAACCAGTTGCATTAAATACCGAGATTACGATAACAACTTTGAATTTTAATGTAGATCCGACATTTAACGATGTCAAAATTTATATTGCCGCTGCAAGTCAATCAGTTTCTCATTGAGGCGAGTTAACTATTACAATCACCTCAAGCTCTAAAACAATAACAATTACGCCTGTGTCTGGTTCAATTCACTACACTCAAGCATCCGTAACTATTAATTACACTCTGCCAACTTAGTTTCAGTCAACTAAAACCACAAAACATGAGAAAACATAAATTAGTTGTATTAATTATTAGCATTGTTGGTGTTTGCTTACCAATGACATTTTCTTATTTTAATAACTATCAATTAAATAATAGACATATTTTATTATCAAATACGGGAAAAATAGATATTTGCGGTGATCAGATTTTTAATTGTGATGGTGCACTAACTTATACACAGTCCGTTGCTTTGTTTGATGCTCCTAGCAAAACGGATATTTTGAGTTTTTTATTAAGTCATGTTGTTAATCACCAATATGATAATGTAATTAATGATCTGCTAGTGCCAAATTACGATCAGAAAGCTACATCCGTCACGATTACAACTAAGCAATATTCGCAAATGTACTTAGGACAAATTGTCGTTAATTGGACATTCAATCAGTTAGTTGATTTAAGCACTGTAATTACCAATACAAATCTTTATTCTGACCCAGATACTGCCGTTTGACAAACCGTACCTAATAATACACAAATAATTGAACGAGCTTTATCACTTAATTCGTCACTACAAGCAAATCAAGTTAAATGTGACAATCATAATGTTGTTTTTACTCCATCAAGTAATCCTAGTGAAGATCCTAGAGGAACATACAGTGTTACAATTTCAGCAATTGATGGTTCTAATGTGTATTCTGGAAGCCAAACAGTTTCTTTTAAATTAAAACAACGCTGAATTACTTTATTGGGTTTGACTTTTTTATTTGCTACCGATGATGATCAGAACACCGATCCCATTCTTGATGAACAAAATCAAACCATTATTTCATTGCGTCGAGGTGGGGAATATAACATTACTTCTACTGATGATTCAAGCACCGCTCGTGGATTTAAGTTATTGGACGGCACAGCTGATTCCGAAATTGATGCTAAAATTAACATCATCGGTAATGCAATTACATTGCAACCTACTAGTGCTGCTGCAATAACTTTAGGTGAATACAATAATGTAGAGTTTAATGTCACGGCTTCAACTACATCATTTCAAGGATATGGTTCTTATAGTATTTCATATCCTGGAGTTAGAGTGCCTTACTCTTCTACTTTTAAAGTTTCTGGTTCAACCATGTTAACTGCAAGTGGTGGTAATAATCAAGTAGCTTGTGCCATTGGTGGAATTACTCAAGATGGTTCTTCAGATCAACTTGCAAAATCTTGTGGAACAATTATTTTTGACGGTAATATATCAGCAACTTTGACTAGTGGCAAGAATAGTGAGGATGGTAGGATAAATGGTAGTGCAGTCATTGGAGGTGCTGGTTGCAGTGTATCATCTAATAAAGCTGGTGATTGCAAAGGTGTTGTCATCAACACTACTGGAACTATTGTTTGTAATCAACCTTCAGGTTCTAATTTCAGATACGGGCAAGGGCCTGTAATCGGTGGTGGCGGTTTTGGTAAGCGAACGAATCAATGAGGTTCAGGTGGCGATTTAGATAATTTTGAAATGCACCAAGGTAAGTTAATTCTTAACCGAACTGGCGGAAGTAATGCTATTTCAAATCCTACTGTGCTTGGCGGAGGGACGGTTACAAGCGATGGAGGCGAAATTACTGGAATATCAACTGGTGGCGATTTAAAAAAATTTATATTGACTGGTGGTTCATTAATCATTAATTGTCCATATGAATTCGCTAATTATAGTAACAATAATAACAGTAAACAAGAGCGTTCGCTGTACGAAACCACTATTGGTGGTGGTGATATCTTAACAACAAGAGGAGGAACCGACGGACTTCAAAATGCAAAACTAGGAAGTTTAGGTTCGTTTTATATGTCAGGTGGTAATATTGTCATGTATGGAGTAAATTGTGATCGTCAATATGGTAATATGATTGGTGCTGGTACATTATGCGATGGTACAATAGCTGAACATACAATCACCATCACCGAAGGTACCGTTGACACTTTTAATATTACTGGCGGTTTAATGTTAATGACAGGCGGAGTGACATCAACCTATCATTTCTACCAGCCTCCAACAGATGCATCTAATAGGAATTTATATCCTGTATACGTGCCTAAAGAAATTAGCGGATTTGATACTGTTGGGCAAACCGTCGTCATTCCATCTCTCAATTATTTTGCTTCATTAAATGATTGAAGTACATATGATAATTTTGACCAGTATACAGGCGTTTTATGATTACCAGAAGGTAATATTACTGACATTCAAATTGGTTCAAATTTATATCATTGTAATGTAAGTGATAAAACTTTTGAGGCTGCAAAAAATGTTGTGTCATTAGCCTAAGAGAGCTAAAATTTAATTAGATTGTCAACATTAAGTTTATTTATTAAATAGAAATATCCACTTATCAATATTAGTAAACAATATTTTAATTTAGGATTTCATCAGAATTGTACTTTTTTACATAAGATTACACAATAAATTACACTTAACTATATAATATACGGGTTTTATGAATAAAAAAATTCAGCCTAATTTACACGTAGTTACTTTCAAATGTGCTTCTTGCGGTGCTACTTACCAAATTGAGTCTACCATCAAACAAGATGTGGTCAATTTGGATGTTTGTGCTAACTGCCATCCGTTTTATAAAGGTGGCATTGGTGAGCAAAAAGTGAAAGGTCGTGCCGAAAAATTATCAACTAAATTCACAACTGGGAAAGAAACTATTTCTACTAAAGCACCTAAAAAGGAAACTAAAGTTCGTAAGTCTAAGAAAAAAGTAATTAAGTCATTAGATGAATTAAAGTAACTCAAATGAATATTAGTAAATACCGTTACGGTATTTACTTTTATTTAATCTTTATATTAGAAAGGCGGGTCGATCGATGGAATATAACAAAAGACTTTACGAATCATTGGAAGCAATTAGTAAAAAATATGATGAATTAAATCATCAATTAGAAACAGCTAATATTCCGTTGGATCAATTAAAAGATATTAATAAACAACTTAAACGTAATAAACCCATCGTCGAATTATTTTATTTATATAAAGCAGCAATCAAAACAGCTGAAGCAAATGAAAAAGCTTTGGGTGGGAGTGAGTTGGACTCTGAGTTAGCTGAATTAGCTAAATTGGAGTTGGAGGAAATTAGATTGCAAATTCCTGAATGAGAAAAAAGAATTAAACTATTGTTATTACCCGTTGACCCCAACAATGAAAAAAACGTAATTATTGAAATGCGACCAGCTGCTGGCGGGGATGAGGCTAGTATTTTTGTAGCAGATTTATTTGATACTTACAAAAGATATGCAGATATGCAAAATTGAAAGATTAAAATCATTGACATATCTACTAATGCCCATGGCTATGATTATGTCTTTTTTAGTATAACAGGTGAAGAAGTTTATTCAAAAATGAAATTTGAGTCTGGGGTGCATCGTGTGCAAAGAGTCCCAGCCACCGAATCTAAGGGACGTGTTCATACTTCGACTATTACCGTAGCAGTAATGCCTGAATTTAATGAAATTGAATTTAAAATTAATCCAACTGATTTACGAATTGATAAATACCGAGCTGGTGGTGCTGGCGGACAACATGTTAATCGAACTGATTCGGCTGTACGCATTACGCATCTACCAACTAATATTGTTGTAGCGTGCTCGCAAGAACGTAGTCAAATTGAAAACCGTGAAATGGCGATGAAATTATTGCTTTCGCGTATCTGAGAGAAATTGGAAACCGAAAGAACAGATGCCATTGCTAATATGCGAAAAAACCAAGTAGGAACAGGCGATCGTTCTGAGAAAATTAGAACTTATAACTATCCGCAAAACCGTATCACTGATCACCGCATTGGATTAACTTTAAATAAACTTGATCAAATTATGCAAGGAAATTTAGATGAAATTATTGATGCCTTAATTGCCAATGAACAAGTTAATTTAATGTCACAATTAAAAATCTAATGACATTTTTGCAAGCAGTTAGTAAAGCCAAAGCAAAGTACCATACAAATAATCATGTGGTTATTTTTTGCATACTATTTAAATTATCTAAGAAAGTAAAAAATAAATTGGCTTTTGTCAACTTACGTAATGAAACGATTGATTTTCCATTCGGGTTATTTGATCGTTCATTAAAGGATTATTTTCAGGAACAAAAGCCACTTGGTCAAATCGTAAATTACACTTATTTTTGTCATTTAAAAATACGGATATTTAAAAATATTTTTGAGCCGAGAGCTGAAACCGAATTAATCACCGAAAGTATCATTAAATATTTAAACCAGCACCCTAATTTACGCCAAGGAGCAGATTTATGTTGTGGTACTGGATGTATGGGTATTGCGATTAAAAAATATTGTCCACATGTTAGTATGACTAGTGTTGACATTAATCCCAAAGCAATTGACAATACTAAATTTAACGCTAAATTAAATAACTTAAAAGTTACCACCATCAATGGTGATTTTTATCAATCATTGATAACTAAAAAAAAGAAATTCGATTTTATTGTTTGTAACCCGCCTTATGTGTCCGAAGAAAAATTGAATCCAATTATGGTTAAATATGAAAATAAAATTAGTTTCACCAATAGTAATGACCCACTATTTTTTTACAAAAAATTGGTTAACAATAAAAAGCAAATACTAAAACCCAATGGTAAAATTTTCTTTGAAAATCCGAATGCACAATTATTAATTATTTAAATTCCTCTTTTATAATTAACCGCATGCCGAATCAATTAAACCCCTTCGATGCATTATTAATATTTGGGAGTTTTTTTATTGCTGTCATTTTGGCTATTAGTGCGAAAAAAATCTATTATCGGCTTCGTTTTAACCAACGCGTTTATATTTTTCCACGCATTAATGTAAAAGGGATTGCAAATATTGCTATGGTTATATCCATAGCAATCGCTATTTTATTGTTAATAACATTTATTTCTGCAGGATTATTTGGCGTCCTATTTAGAGCATATCCTGGTTGAAGAGTTACCATTGAAGGGATTTTAATTAAGGTAGGTGGGTTGTTATTTGGACCAATTATCGGTATTTTCATCGGTGCTGCTACTGATTTATTAAGTGTGGCGCTAACCGCTGGAATGTTTCATTATGGTTATTTTATTGCCGCAATGATGTATGGATTATTATCAGGGATAGTGAAAACCATTTTAAATTTAACTCGTGGTAAGCAAGTACGTTTTGCTTTTTGATCCACATTACTAGTTGGCATAATCGGAGTTGCAAGCGTATTATTTGTCATGCTACACCGTACCCCATTTCATATTACTTTTATTATTGATTTTGATATTCCCCAATGGCAACTCGGGATGATTATTGGAGCTGTTTATATTATTGGATTAGCAATACTCTGAATTGCTATTTTTTCTTATTATCGTAATACGATAGCTTACAATCTGTCGGAAGTATCTTATTGATTTAAATACAAAATACGTCTGCAAATTTTTCGTAATCGTTTAATTAAATCTCGTTGTACTCAAAAAATAGCAAACCAACATTTGATTTGATGTACGCGTTTTGGAGTAGCATCCAATCAAGCTTTTTTGGATTTAGAGCAAAAAAAGAAACAAAATGAATCAAACAAAAAAAATTGATTAAGTTTTTTTGCACCAGTTCTTATTATGATTATGTTTGGGGAAGCATTGATTAGTATTTTTATCCTGCCAGAATTTGATACTCTGTTTTCAGTGCCTGGGCATGATATATACAATATGTGGCTAGGGCTGCGATCAATTTTACTAATTTTTACTATTCCCTTAAATATTGCGATTGTTTATCCAGTTTATCGTATCGTTTGCCCCGCGATGAAGTATAACTACATTGACGATTCCGTTGAGAGTCGTACAATTCCCCTAATGGTAGATTAATGTTATGAAAATTAATAAAGAAATATTTAAAGAATCCGCCTTATCATTACATTTTGCTTTGAACGACCACGAATTAGATGTGTTACACGCCGAATCAGAAAATTTATTAACTGCTTTGGAAGGTTTAGCTAATTTTAATACGAACGCAGTCGAACCAATGCACTATTCAATCCCTTATTCTTTCAGCACTTTAAGAGAAGATAAGGCTATTAAAATTTACGACTCTGCTAATTATTTAAAGAATGCCAAAAATCGTTTTGGTAAATATATAGTGGTAAAATAATGAAATCGCAAATTTTGGAATTACGAAAATTAATCATTAATGGTCAGAAAACTGTTAATGACATCATTAATGAAGCTTGTGCCAAATGCGACGCATTAAAAGATACTAATTCCATCATTACTGACACTTATCAAGATGCTCAGCAACGTGCTCAAGATTTACAACAACACATACAACGTGCCGCTAATAATTTGCTTTATGGCATTCCGTACGTAATGAAAGATGGAGTGTGCACCAAAGGTATTCGTACTACTGCAGGTAGTGCTTTTTTAAAAGATTTTATACCACCTTATAGTGCTACTATTTATGAAAATTTTAATCATCATCATGCAGTGATGATTGGTAAGTCCAATATGGATGAATTTGGTATGGGTGGGGATGGAATATATTCGGCTTATGAGATTGTTAAATATTTTTGTGATCCTACTAGAGTAGTAGGAGGTTCATCTTCTGGTTCGGTCAGTTTAGTAGCGGCTAATGTCGTTCCGTTTGCAATTGGCACAGATACTGGTGATTCTTCAAGACGACCAGCCACATTAGTAGGGGTAGTAGGCTACAAACCTACTTATGGTTTAATTTCGCGGTATGGTGTAATGCCTTATGCTCCTTCATTGGATCATGTCGGAATTATTACCAATAGTGTGACAGATACAGCGATTGTGGCACAACACATGATTTCGTTTGATGAAAAAGATTTTACTAGCCAACGGATTGGTAATAATCAGTTCTACCAAAATTTAAAAACGGTTGATAAATTGACGATCGGAATTATTAAGGAAATCGAAAAATATTTAACTCCTGATGTATTAAAAGCTTATTTACAGTGCATTGAACAACTAAAAAGTTATGGACACACTATTAAATATGTTGATTTTATGGACGAATATTTAAATGCGATTAAAACTATTTATAGTGTTATTAGTTATGCGGAGGCTAATAGTTGCTGAGCTAATTTAACAGGTATTCCATTTGGTGCTAATTTTGGTGGTAAAAATTTTGATGATATTAGCACTACTGCCCGTAGTAAAACTTTAGGGCAACAAGCCAAACGTCGTTTTACAATAGGGGCATATATTACTAAAAAAGAAAATTACGAAAAGTACTTCATGAGGACTCAAAAGATTAGGCGTTTATTAGTGGATCAATGAAATAAATGTTTAAATCAAGTTGATGTGATTTTAACTGCAGGTGCTTCATCTACTACACCTAAAATTCAAGAAGTTCTTGCCAAAACGTTTAAGACTACTACGGCCGATGATTTTTTATGTATTGCTAATTTTGCCGGCACTCCTTCTTTAAGTTTGCCGTATTCAAAAATAAATGGTTTGCCATGAGGGATTAACTTAAATTGCAAACAATTTGCGGATCAAACTCTATTAAATATTGCCCATACAATTGAATTACAGTTGGAAAATCAAGGAGTGCATTATGAATAATTTTTGTGCCACGATTGGTATTGAAGTTCATACAGAACTCAATACTAACAGTAAGATGTTTTCTTCATCCCCAGTTTCTTTTATAGATCAACCAAACACTAATATTAATGAAATAGATTTAGGGTTACCTGGAGTGTTGCCTTCGCCTAATCAGGGAGCTGTGATTAAAGGAATCCAATTAGCTACAGCTTTAAATATGAAAATTGATCCGCTGTTACGTTTTGACCGTAAAAATTACTTTTATCAAGATCTTCCCAAAGGTTTTCAAATCACACAACAATATCACCCAATTGGTAAAGATGGTTCTGTTACAATAAGTAATAAACTTATACGAATTGAACGTATTCACTTAGAAGAAGATACAGCCAAACAGCAAATCATCAACAATGAATTATGTTTGGATTACAACCGCTGTGGTATTCCGTTAATTGAAATTGTGTCGCGCCCTGATATTACCACGGCTAAAGAAGCGGTTGAATATCTTAATGAATTGCGACGTATATTAATTTTTTTAAATATTTCGGATGGTAAAATGGAAGAAGGTTCATTTCGGGCCGATATTAATATCTCGGTTGCCCCCATTGGAGCAAAAACATTAGGTACTAAAGTGGAAATTAAAAATATTAATTCGTTTGCTAATGTCGCTGCTGCCATTGAATATGAATTTCAACGTCAAGTACGACAATTATTAAATGGCGAACCCGTTATCCAAGAAACAAGACGCTGGGATGATAAAAAAAATAAAACCATTTTTATGCGATTGAAATTAGATGATGTAGATTATCGTTATTTTCGTGAGCCCAACATTATTCAATTGGATATTTCGCATTTAGTTGAACAAGCTCAAGCTAGTATGCAAGAATTACCAAAACATATTAAGGAGAAGTTGTTAAAGAATGATGTTCCCATTAATTTAATTGAACAATTATTAGATAACTATGATGCTTGTCAAGCTTATATGTATGTAAACAACCAAGTTAACAATGCTAGTTTGGTAACCGCTTGAATTATTGTTGAGCTAGGGGCACTTTTGAAGGCAACTAATAAAACATATCAAACAATTAATAAAGTATTTTTAAATAATTGTATAGCTCTACTAAAGTTAATTCAGAAAGAACAAATTAATGGTAAGCAAGCCAAAGTTATTTTTGCAAAAATGTACGAGACCAATACCACACCAGATGTTCTTGTACAACAATTAGGTTTCGTTCAAATTAAAGATAGCGAGATAATTGAAAGATATTTAACGCAATACTTACAGACTAATCATGACATGGTTGAACAATATGTAAATCGACCAGAAAGAGTCGAAAAGTTTTTTATCGGCTTATTAATGCGCGACACAAAAGGTCAAGCTAATCCCAATATCGCAATTCAAATTTTAAAAAAGCTTTTGAATCCCATCAAATAGAAAAACATCAATAATTTTAATAAAGACAGTGTTTGATCAATTTCATCAAATTATTCATCGGAAAAAAAGAGTAAGTTAAAACACATTATTTTATAATGCAATCATGGTTGTGTATGCTATTTTTATCGCGATATCATTTGCATTAATAGGCTATCTTCTTGGCAGCATACTTTTTGGTGTAATTATTAGCAAGATCTCCCAAATTAATTTACGTAAAACTGGCTCACAAAATATTGGTGCTACTAATGTTTCGCGAACTTTAGGAAAACGTTTTGGTATATTAGTTTCTTTATTAGATGCATTAAAAGCTTACTTAGGGATTATTTTATGTTGAATCATCTTTCGTTATTCTATTTTCCAATGATTTTCTGATGATGTCCATAAATTATTTCCATTGATATACATATCTGGAATATTTACTGTTTTGGGGCATTGCTGACCAGTTCAATATTTAATTAAATTATTCGCTTCTAAGTTTGATTTTGAAAAAGCAAAAGTAAAATCAGGTGGGAAAGGGGTGGCTTGTTCTGGTGGAACATTATTTGCCATTTCGCCGTGATTGGGGTTAATTGCACTTTTTACTTTTATCATTATTTTACTAATTTGTCGCTATGTGTCATTAGGTTCAATGATTTGTATGTTATTACCAGCTTTTGCCGTGTTTATCCCGCGCATTGCCTACCTTTATTTATTTGAAAATAATTTGTTATATAATCTTAACTATGTTTACACCCCTACATTGACTATTAAAGTTTGATTAATGGGCATTATTCTTTGCAATTCGATTATTGTGATTATTAGACACAGCTCTAATATTAAGCGTTTAATAAACCGTGAAGAAAAGAGGTTTATTTAATGGTTCAATTTAAATTTGATAAGCGAATTAAGAAAGGTTTTTACTCAGCTAGTTATTTCAATAAATCAACAAAAATAGTTGCTAAATATAAGCCGCATGAAATTGTCTGTATGCAATTTGTTCATTTCAATAAATCTGCTGTAAAAGTTTGTGGTATTAATGAATCTGTGCAATTATTACAAGCGACAATCAGTAAATCGGTCTTGAAACAATTGCAAGTATACGGGTTAAAAGATGGAGATTTAGCATCTGGGATGCAACCAGTATTGTTAATTATTGGACCATATCAGCACTTTGGTAAATACGAAAATGTGATCGATGGTATTCTAGCTAGACGAACATCTGTTTGTAATAATTGTTATCAAATGTTACAGTTAATCACGCCAAAGCAACTAATTTATATGGCTGATCGCTCCGATGATTATTTATTGCAACCTTACGATGGTTATAGTGCTTATATCGGTGGAGTTAGAAATTTTGTAACTCAGGCATCAGTTAGTCTCATTCATGATCCTACCATCACCGTAACAGGAACGATTCCTCATGCTTTAATCCAAGCATTTGATGGAAATTTAAATCACACAATGGATGCATATATCAAAGAATATGGTAAATCTAAAGCTGTTGCTTTAGTTGATTATCATAATGACATTGGTGCTGAGATTAAAAAATTATCGGTGCGTTTTAAAAAACTTTTTGCCATTCGTATTGATACTTCGTGTAATCTATTAGATGATGGACTAAAACGTTTAGGAATCATTAAATCATCGGCATATGGGGTTAGCCCAGAATTAGTCAATTATGCTAGGGAAACCTTAAATGATGTGGGGATGCAAGACACTAAGATTGTGGTGTCAAGTGGTATTAATAATGAAAAAATTATTAACTTTCAAAAACATAAGTGTCCAATAGATTATTATGGTGTAGGGAGCGAACTGATTACTCGTAATGTACACTTTACAGCTGATCTGGTTTTAAAGAATCATCACCATCAAGCTAAGGCTGGTAGAAAGTTATTCATCACAGTGAATAAAATAAAAACGCTCACAAAATACATCTAATTAGTGTATACATAAATAGTTAACATGAGTGAACTTAAAACTGAAACTGTCGTAGTAAGCGGTACTAACAAAGTCCGTTTTTCTAGTCCGTCATCTACCATTAACTTAACTAAACACCAAACATCAATAGTGCAACTTGAGTCACAAGTAGAAGTTCCAAAAACCATTAAGCAACAATTAGAAACGCTTAGGGAAAATGCTAAAGATACTCGTAAAATTAGCAAAATTAATCCTTATGCTTCTTATTTTCCTGTTTTTTACAAAAAAGAATTGCGAAATGCTTTTATGATATTCGTCATCTGAACTGTGATTTGGTTCTTAATGTTAGCTGCTAGTGCAGCAGCGATTTATTTCATTGTGTTGGATGAACAGTGTAGTAATTATATTTCGTTATTACTAGCCCCTTTTATTGTTCTAGTGACATCATTATGAGTTATTGCAACGAATAAATTTTATTGCTTCCGTGGCGAATCTAAGACAATTAATTTTAAAGATGAAAAAACCTTATCAATTAATGTTACTAAGATTTATAAACGTTTTAAAACTGGTTACATAAATATTAATTGAATGTCATTGACTTCATATATTGTTAGTTTACTAATAATTTTAATTAATTTTATCGTTGCATGAGCTGATACGCACGGAAGTGTTAAATTTGGAACATGAGATGTCAATCAGGTCGATTCATCCATTAAGGGTAGTTATGTTGTGTATGAAATAATTTTTTGAGTAGCGGTTGCGACTATATTATTGACAATAGCTTTACAATCTACGCTTTTATTAACGAATTACATTAGAGCATCACGCATTGAGAATTTTTACAATTTTCAAATTGTGCCACAAGAAGAACTAACATTAATTAAAAAACAAAAAAATCGTCGAGATCTTGTTATTTTCTTATGTGCAATTGCTCTTGTTGGCATTATCGGCTTTTTCATATATCGTTTAGTTAAGCGAAGCAAAGTTACTAAAGTAGTGGTAAGTTAGTCTTGCTGACTGTTTAGCAACCCGAAATCTTGTGACTATTAAGTATAACCGTAACTATTCACCGAGAAAAAAATCACCCACACACAAATGCCGAAAAATCAGGCTTTTCCCATGATAAATCCGTTGGCAAACCAACAAATATTTAGATGTAGTTTTACTCAAATTCCGTAACTATTTACCATCGCATGTGCATAGCCATATATAACAAAGTTAAATACGACTGGCGTTTTACGTAACAAATTGAATAACTATAGTATGATTACAATTGAAGGTTAGGGGTGATTCCTTCACAAACCCTGCAATAAAAAAGTAGAATGCAGCAATATGTTCTACTTTTTTATTAATTTTGTATTGATGAATAATTCACAATATTTTAAACATTTACGAACTTACGAATTTAGCGATAAATATATTAAATACCTTCATTCTTTCGATGGTAATAACAGTAACTATTCACTAGGGAAATAGTATTCCGACAATAATCGCCGAAAGATAAACAGCGGTAATAACTCAATGCGCCGCTTTTGCCGTTGTGGCTCCCCACATTTTTTCTACTGTTTGTCAATATGTATCCATTTGCTTCCATTTGCTTACTCTATTTTTTCTTTTATATCTTTCTTGTGTATAATTCGCATGTTTGTTTGATTGGATTTACTAAAACAAAAAGGAATCCTTTTGCAAAGATTCCTGCTTCTAGCAAAACAACTATTGTTTTAAATGGTGGAGATGATGGGAATCGAACCCATTTCCATAAATAACCTTCTAACAAATTCTACAGTTTAGTTCTAAATTTAGCATTTCATCGCACCCATATAGGTTTTAGAACGACCTTGATGTGACTAAGTCTATAAGTTTCATTAAGTCTATAGACGTCAACTTAATATAAACACTTATTCTAATGTGTTAAGGTAAGTGTTCTAACCTTAACACCTTAAGACACAAAGGCCTAGGCTACAAAAGCGTAGTTAAGGTTGTTTTGTGCTGACAATTGGTTAACTAAGAATGCTTCGTCTAAATTAACGTTGTCTTCTTGTGAGTCTGCATTTAAGCGGCCTCGATAGCTATAAGGGGCAAACCCCACTGCCTTTGAAAGTCAATTATTCGTGTCGAAACCTTGACATCCCCAAATAAAATTACCTGGATATAAATTTAATTAAATCCAGGGTGAGATTATACTCATTACATTTATCTTACGATGAGAAATGATGTTCAATAAACAACCGCTGCGATGATGTATGCCGCCCCAAAGGAAGACATTAAAGAAATACCGAGATTTTTTCATCCACCTTCCTTTTTAAGTACAGCCATGGTAGCCATACATGATGTCATTAACATAATCATCACCATATAACTTAAGCCTTCAGGAACAGATATATTGAAAGAATTATTTGGTCACAACATGTTAATATTGGCAATGGCAATTTCTTTGGCAGGAATAGCACTTAATAAAGAAGCGGTTAATTTTCAACCATCGGCAACTCTTAAAGTGCCTGATCCAATATCACCAAACCCGATCGGAACAAATAGATATTGCATTCCCTTAGCGGTATAGCCCAATAATGAATTAGAGATAACGTTATCATCACTTTCATGTCATACGCTGAATGGTTGTGTCGGACATATATGTAATAGCAACCAAATTAACAAACTAGCCGCGACGATAAATTTAGCGGCTTTCTTGATAAATTGTTTTATTTCCAATCATACTGTTTTAGCAATAACTACCAAATCTGGTTTACGTCAATCTACCATTTCAATTAAAAAGAATGATCTCGTTTTGCGAAATAATGTTTTTGAAAATATTAGTCCCATAAATAAAGCAATCAAGCCAGATGCTATGATAAAAATAATCATTGTGATTCATCCTAAATTACCAAATAAAAAATTGGAGACATAAGTAATTACAATCACTCGTGCACTACATGCTAAAAATGGCGCAATTAGAATGGAAATAATCCTTTCCTTTTTGGAATTGGCACTACGTGCCAACATAATGGCTGGTACATTACACCCAAAACCTGTTAATAAATTGACAATACTTCGGCCACTAATACCAAATTTTTCAAATGTTTGGTCTAATAATACTGATACTCTCGATAAAATACCTACTTGATTAATAATATTAACTAACACAAAAAGAATGACAATAACAGGAATAAAAGATAGTACTACAAAAAAACCGTTCAACACTCCGTCGGTAAATAAATCACCAACTCATTGGACGGTAGGAGAAGCATTTTCATATAAACTTTGAATATTACCAATAATTAATTTATCGCATAAATCGTCTGCAATTAATGTTTGTAATCCTCCGCCAGTTCACGGACTAAACGAAATGAAATATATGGCTACTATCAAAAATAAAAATAAAGGTATTCCGATTCATTTATTTAAAACTATACGATCCACCTTCTGATGTTTATGCTTAGGCACTCTAACAAAAGATGCTTGTGTGATGGTAGTGGAGTTTTGAATGATTTTATTAATGTGATGTCTTTTTGCATCAATAATTTCTTTATAGAAACAGGTGCTACCTAAAATTTGTTTTACTTTTTCATAGTGTATCGGAAAATGTTTCTGTAATTCAGTTTTAATGTATTCATTACCCTCTAGTAGCATCAAGGCATAAAAACGATTAGAAATTTTGCGTGATGGTAATACATTGGACAATTTACGGATATAACTTTCAATTTGAGGGGAATATGTAATAACGTCAGGAGCAATTAATTTATTCTTAAGACTACTTTGACTAACTTTTTTAATACCTATATTACGATTTGCTTGGGTGAGAGTAATATTAGCATTATTTAAGTATTGGCTCATCTTCTTAACATCAATTGCATTTGGATGCACTTCATCCACCATATTGATGACAACTGTATTTAATAAGCCAGTTTCAATACATTGTAAAGTTAGCATTAAATCACGTTGGATGGATTGAGCCCCAATGATGTTAATGATTTTATCAAAGTGTTCCCCAAAAATTTCATGAGCAACTACTTTCTCTTCATCAATTGGATGCGAAAGATTATAAATACCTGGTAAATCTACTAAAACAACAGATTTATTGTCACGATAACGTCCAATCGTATCTTCCACCGTCAATCGATCAATGTTACTTACCGCGGCTGTAGCGGTAGTAATTTTGTTAAAAAAAGTAGATTTACCAACGTTAGGCGTACCTAGTAGTAAATAAGTTTGTGCTACTCCACTAAGTTTACGATAGCTTCCGTGGTGACAAGCGGTTTTATGATGTTGTTCATGCCAAGCATTAAAGAGAGGATTATTATCGGCTTCAGAACTAGTTATGTTCTTTATATTCTTGGACATCGATATACCTACAGTCTTTAGTTCTTAATACATATTCCACACCGTGAACCGACAAATGTAATAAACTATTACTTTTATCATAATCTAGTATTTTTAAAATGGTACCTTTAGTAATGCCGATGTTATCCAATTTGTGTAAAATGTGTTGGTCATGGAAGTGAACGCCTATTACTTTTACTATTTCCCCTTTTAATTGATACGAAAGATGCATTGCTTCAAAAATTATATACTCTTTCATCCGCATTATTTTATCTTTTGAAACTATTTTAGTAGGTAGACTTTATAGTTAGCAAAATCTAAAATACGATAAAATCGTACCATTTTTCGTCAATCTCCCATAATGATAATTTTGGCTTTCTTATTTAATTTTTGTGAATATTGATATTGAAAATTAACAGGAGTAAAGTGTGAAACGAATAAAATGTGATTTTTATTATATTGATGGGTTCAACGAATATCCGCAATTTGATAATTATCTTTATAAACATATTTATTAAATTTCTCTTTAGCAAGAAATTTAATATCAAGTCTGGTTTTTAAAATAGTATCTAATTTACGTGAACGCATTGCTATGATAAATTATACACGTGTACTATTTATGTAAAATTTGAAAAGGAACTATTCACCGCGGGAATAATATGCTTATATTTACTTCGCAATATCACTCATTTTTCGGATTGATAAAACTGACACAACCAACTAATTCACCACCTTGAAATTCTCATAATGATTTCTATTTAACAAAGCTAAATACGGTCGCATGCATGTGCACATATGCATCAGTGAATAGTTCCACCATTAGCTACTGCAATTAAGCTCTAATCGACTATAATTCTCCCCATGCAATTACATAGGGGGGGGGGACAGATCTGATAGTGCGATAGGCATTGTTTTGTCTTTTCTCTTTCTCATCAAACAAGCTTTAGCCATTTTGGGTAAAGCTTGTTTTCACTATTGCTAACTTTAGGAGTCGATCATGAAAAACAAAAATCAAACTGAATCTTTAAAATTTCGCAAAGAAGATGGCGAACCTTCTAATCCAAATAATAATGTTTTAACCAGCGAACAGCACCGCATTTGAAAGCGTCGCAATAAGGTTAAAGTTACTTTAGTGGCTGTCGCTGCAGTTATCGGCATCGGCAGCGGGTTAGGAGCAGGCTATGCCATTGGCCATAGTCAAAATAATCACCCGACCCCTGTTCTATCATTGAGTGCAAATATTTCAAATAATAATTTACAGCTTGGCACACTGGGGACAGCTACCCTATCGGTCACTGAAATCAATGCAACTGAATGAACAAACCCTACTGTCGATTTTGGTGATGCTTCGGGAAGCTTTGATATTACCACTTTTGAATCTGATACTGGCTTAACAAGAACGGCTACAATTAGTTTAAGCGAAAACACTTCTATAGTTGCTGGGTCATACACTATCACGATTTCGGCTAACAACGCTTCGATTGATCAAAATATATCAGTGGCACCAGAAACTCCAACCCCAGCCTTGAGTGCAAGCATTTCAAATAATAATTTAAAGATTGGCACACCAGGGACAGCTACCCTATCGGTTACTGAAATCAATGCAGATGGTTGAACAGACCCTACTCTCACTGTTCCAACTGGCCTTATTGATTCTGGCTCTTGGACTATCTCTGGGCTGACTGGAACAACCACCATCTCTCTAAGCTCTGACTCTTCTCTTGCCGCTGGGTCATACACTATCACGATTTCGGCTAACAACGCTTCGATTGATCAAAATGTATCAGTGGCACCAGCCATCCCAACCCCAACTTTATCCGCCGCCATTTCTGTCAACACTCTCCAGCTTGGCACACTGGGGACAGCTACCCTATCGGTCACTGAAATCAACACAACTTCATGAACAGACCCTACTCTCGCTTTTGATAGTGGTTCCTCAAGCTTTACCTATGATTCTTGGTCTAAAACTGCTAATCCTCTGACTAAAACAACCGCCATCTCTCTAAGCCCTGGCTCTTCTCCTACCCCTGGCCCCCACACCATCACTATTTCACTTGATGGCTACGAATCCATTACACAAACTTTTACGGTATTACCAGAAGAAATTACCTTAGTCATCAGTCCCGCTACATTGAGAGACAACACAGCTTTAGCCGAGGCTTGCAATCTTAGTATTGATTCATCTGGAGTGCTGAACAAAAAATATACTTGGAACAGCTCGACAAACACCGCCTTCACTACTTATCTCAATAATCCCCACATCACCACCATCCGATTCGAAGGCATTTCCTCCATCGCCAATAATGTCTTCGATAGTTGCAAAGCACTAACTACTGTTGATTTCTCCAACTGCACCAACCTCTCCTCCATCGCCGATTATGCCTTCAATGGCTGCGACAATCTCTCCTTCGTCGTCATTCCAGATTCTATCGCCTCCATCAACGATTATGCCTTCAATGGCTGCAACAATCTCTCCTCCATCAATCTCTCTAGTCTCACTGCCCTCAAATCTATCGGCTATAATGCTTTCCAAGGCTGTGCACTAACTACCGTCGACCTTTCCTGCTGCACCAACCTCACCACTATCGACCATTATGCCTTCTACAGTTGCTACTCCCTCACCGCCCTAAAACTCCCGCCCGCCATGTTTGCCGCCAACAACGACGCCACCATCGGCTCTCGTGCCTTCTGAATCTGCATCAACTTAGCTGTCATTTATCTCCCAACTAATGCAACAACACTGCCAAATAACTGCAGCGAAGACGCCTTCACTGGCTGTAAAACGAATGGCACAATTTGATACCCTGCTGGCAAAGAAAACATAGCTACTGGTTTTAGAAGTAAATTTACTGCACTGGCAAATTGAACACCATTACCAATACAATAAACACCGAATTACCATTCAGCTCAGCCAATTTAAAGACAGTATTTGTAATAAATGACGGCAGTGAATCGTTGCCGTCATTTATTACAACCCACCCCTCACAATTTTTATCAGTTTAAAATCAGTTTAAAATGGTAATTGGACAGCGACGACGGTTTCGGCACGGTAGTGATTAAAAGTGTGGCATTTTTTTGGTGGTTTAGTGTTCTATGGAAATAGACTCGAGATTAGTTATAAAACTTTGTCTATCATTAACCTACTTTACTTCAGGCAGAGTTTTGTAGGACTATTATTCCTAACCATTCGAGCCTATTTTAAGTGACTTGCATACTGCCTAATTTTCTTAATTTTGCCACAAATATTTTTGGGCTACTC
>JAITJR010000022.1 GCA_031278855.1 Mycoplasmataceae bacterium
GAAGAAAAACATTAATTAATTTTAGATATACATTTTACCGACGAGACTTTTTTACAAGAAAAGCTTGATTTTTCAATCCCAAACTGGCATTTTTTTGACTTCAAACTGCGAAACTCAGGCATTATAACATGATTGATGGGGGGGGACAAACCAAAGTGTACGATGCCTTGTATTTTTAAAATGTAAGTATTCAGATTACAATAACGCAAGTATGTCAATTTTTAATACAGATTACATTTTATTAACGGCAGTAATACCAATTAAAAATAAACCGTTTTTTAATACTTGTTTAACAGTTTGAGCTAGATAAAATCTTTGCTGGCTCAATGCTAGATTTTGATTATCAATAATTTTATTAGCTGCATAAAAAGCATGAAAAACTTTTGCCAAATTAGTTAAATACAATGTCATTTTTTGGGTTTCATAGCTATGAGCAATTGTTTGAATTGTATGTTTAAAGTAATGTAATAAATTAATTAAATTTCTTTCGATAGGTAAAACTAACATATTAAAATTTTTCGGTAAATCATAATGAGTTTTTTCTAACAATTGGTTAATACGAGCATGAGCATATTGGACATAGTAAAAAGGGTTATCATTATTTTTCTTCGTAGCTTTATCAACATCTATTTCCAAATGCGTAGATAAAGACTGACTAACTAAAAATCAGCGGGCAGCATCTTTGCCGATAGTATCTAATAAATCTTGCAAAGTTAAAGTATTAGCACTACGTTTAGACATCTTAAATTCAGCACCGTTTTTTACTAAACGTACCATCTGCATGATTAAAATTTCTACACATTCTTTTGAATATCCCAAGAGCTGAATTGCGATTTTCATGCGATCTGCATAACTTTTATGATCGCTACCTCAAATATTAAAAATTTTGTCATAACCCCTAGATAGTTTAATGTTGTGATAGACAATATCTGGTAAAAAATACGTATATGTTCCGTCAGTTTTGATTAAAACTCGATCTTTGTCATCGCCTAACTCACTAGTTTTCAATCAGGTTGCCCCATCGTTTTGATAAATATATTTTTTTAAAATTTGCAAAGATACATTAATCAAATTATTTTTGTAAATATCAGATTCACTAAACCAAATATCCATGGATACTCCAAAACTATTTAGTGTGTCTTTAATGATATTAAATAAGTAATTTTTGGCATATGCTTTAAAGAAATGACTAGCTGTCCTATCGTTAATTTTATTTTCATCATAAGGAACGTTGACAAATTTATCAATCACTTCAGCTTTGATTCTACTAGCGATTTCAATTATTTCATTACCGTGATACGAATCATCAGGAAGTTCGTCTTTCATGCCAAAAAGCTGTTTATAACGAATTAGAGTTGATACCGCTAGTTTTTCAATTTGATTGCCACCATCATTAATGTAATACTCACGATTAACATTAAAACCATATGTTTTTCAAATTCGCGATAAAGTATCACCAATGGCAGCATTTCTAGCATGACCTATATGCAATAACCCCGTCGGATTAGCCGAAACGAATTCTATATTGTAAAAAATTTTCTTATGTTTAAATTTACCAAATTCATCCTGCTGTTTCAAAATCTGTTTCAAAAATTTACTATTTAAATTTTCTGATAAAAAAATATTTAAAAATCCTGGCTTAGCAACTTCTACTTTAGCAAAAAAACGTTTTGATAAAGCAGCCGCTATTTTGTACGCAAATTTTAAAACATTTTCTGGTGATAAACCTAGTGACATCATTACATTAGTAGAAAAATCACCCAACATTTGATTTTTGGTTAATTCCACCTGAATTTTTAATTTGGAAGGTTGCACACCAAAATCGTTTAGTAAATCATTTTGTTTACTAATAACAATTAATATTTCTCTTTTAATTAACTCTACAACCGTTTCGCATCGTTTTAGCATGACAAAGATTATAGGAATTAATAACGAAGATTTTTCCCGATAATTTCCATTGCTTTATTTTTAGTTAGTGCCCTAATTCTTTCGATTAGTCTTTCGGCATTAAACGATTTGTACATTAAATTAGATAACTTTCTACCAAATGCTTCTAAGCTTAAATTGGAATTAAAAAAGGTCAATTTTTTATGATCCATTCGGTAATTTAAAATGATCATTAAATAATTATTATAAAATCAAATTTTTTCATCTTCTGCACCAATATCATCTAAAAACAAAACATCAGCTTGTTTCATTTTATTCACAATAGCATCATTGACTGAATTTGGTTGGTCGAATCCTTGTTTTAACTTATAAGCAATTTCAGCACAATTAACAAACGCCACCCATTTTTCTCTTTTGGCCAACTCATTCGCCAAAGCAATCGCTGTATAAGTCTTGCCAATTCCGACAGCACCATAAACAAAAATTCCATTAGCTCGTTTGGGATTTTTTAGCACATCTTCATAATAATGTAAGACTGCTTTTTTAGACTGATCTATTTCCTTACCAATTGATTCGGTATCTATTAAAATTTTTAATTTATCATCGGGAAAATCACGAATTAAATAATGGTTTTTAATCTGTAATAAAGTATATGTTTCTGCATTAGGGACAGAAATAACCTCTAATTTACCGTTAGTATTGCGGATTAATTGACTACGATAAAAGGGAGGTGTTTTTGGATTAATAGACATCATCTCTCTTTCTTTGATCATGCGAACAATTACTCCAAAATGCTGTTTAAATTCTTTTTCGCTTAGAGCTAAATCTCTAATTGATTCATGATTACGATAAAATTCCAGATTGATATCGCTAGTTTGATCAATTCTTTTCTTGTTTTTTAGATTATTTAAATGCTCACGTAGTGAGTTCAAATCTTTATGACTCATTGTCTATACCTTGTGGCATCCATTCCACTAATGTTTCTTGCACTTCGTGCTTAGAAGACTGCAGCGAATAACTTACATTATTAATAAAATGGAAATGATCATAAATAGCATCTAGTGATTTTAAGCCAAGATTATTGATTGTTTGAGCTGTTTTAGTGATGTATTTTCTGTTCAAAGTACCATTAGTTTTAAATAACGTGTAATCAACTAGTAAGTTGATAATGAAGTCTGGTAGCAGAAATTTACTGCGTAATAAATTAATAATCTCTAATTGTTCATTGGTTAGAGCGGACTTCACAATAGCACGAAGGTATTGCTCAGCATTTAAAGATTGATAATCTGCAAATACTTTACTATTTTCAGTTGAATCCAAATGCTGTACAAACATCTTGGTGTTACGATTGAGTTTAATATTTTGTAAAACATTAATGTTGTTTACACTATTTAACATTTGGTGAAATTTCAAACGTAACAGTTCTGGATCAACATGATACATATGATCATCGGTTAATACAACCGCATTATAAACGGCTCGTTCAATTTCGTTAATTGATAAATCATAATTTTTAAAATAAGATTCAATTACAGCCTTAGCTTCTTTACCAATAGTAATTGGTAAAGAAGTGCAAGCTGCAATTCTGCGGTACAATTCATCAAAATTCATTGAGGATATTTTTTCTATTTCTTGATCGTTAAAAACTGATTCAAAAGTGACAGTAATATTATTGGCTGAACGCGGAATACGATTAGCACTATAAACATATTCTAACTTTTGGTAGTTTACTTCGCCTATTTGTTTAATTAATAAATGACGAAATTTTTGATTTTCGTTAAAACTTTTGAAATTTAATGGCTCATTGATAATAAAAGTATAGGTAGAATTAGTGTCTTTTACCTCATGGTACGAAGTAATTAGGCCTAAAGCTTCTAATTTGATTCTAGCTTCGCCAAATTCTATTACGGTGTAACTAATTTGCTTGAAAAAGTCACTTGTCTCAGTAGCGGCACCTAATGTTATTAATTGTTTTTCAGCTTCATGAACTAATTTAATGTACAGATTAGTGGAACTTATGCCTAAAATCGGAGCATATAAATCTTGTAAAAAATTATCATTGAAAGTAAAAGCATACTTTTTCACAGCATAAAATCTATTGTTCTGCAGCATGAGTTTCCCCTCAATAAAAATGTAACGATTTTGAATTAAATGAAAGCAAAATTGATTAGTTTTGTAAGTATATAGGCTTTTAAAAAATCCGTAAAATTTTTAAAATTTTAGCTCGAAATTTTTTTAAATTTTCATGGTTTCCCACAACAATATATTTAGGTGAGTTCTTTGTTTTAGTATGGTATTTTGATTTTCCCACAAGACTTGTGGGAAACTTTCTTAGGTACGACATTTTTTTTCTAAAATTTTTATTTTTTAATGACTTTTTAGTATCGATCAAAATTACCGTATTAAAATATCTAGTAAACGCTGTTTTTTGATACATAAAAATCCCCATAGCAACAAACAAAAGTGTTGATTTTTCGGACTTTTCCGCAAGTTTCTCCTGCATTAGCGGAATCATTAATTTATTTAATTTTTTTAACTCTGCGGGGTTAGAAAACACTAATTTTCCTAGTTTTTTACGATTAACAGCAACCTGGCTTACATAATCGCTACCAAAATGCTGTTTAATTAATTGATAACCAATATTATTCTTCTTATAAATGTGATGAATGTAATCATCCATTTCAAATGTACAATACCCACAGCTTTTAATAATTTTCAAAGCCGTACTTTTGCCACTGCCGATTTCACCAGTAACACAAACTAGCATAATTACCTTTGACAATTAGGACAATAGTAAGTGCCTCGTCCGTTTACCTTAATTTTAACAATTTTAGTACCACAATATTTGCACGGCAAACCTTTTTTAGTATGCACTAATAATTTTGCTTGAAATTGTCCAGAATGATTAGCGTCAGCTTTATAAGTTGCGATAGTTGTACCGCCATATTTAATGGCTTTCAATAAAATCTGTTTAGCAAATTTGGCGATATTATTAAAATCTTGCTTTGATAATTCACTAGCTTTTCTAGTTGGTTTAATTTTGCTTAAAAATAAGATTTCATCGGCATAAATATTACCAATTCCTGCTACATTAGTTTGATCTAAAATTGCTGTTTTGATTGCCCGATTGGAACTCGCAACTTTAGTCGCTAAGTATTTACCATTAAAACCATCTTCCAATGGATCTAATCCCAATTTAGTCAATTGTTGATCTTGCCAGTGTGCTTGATTTGTATAAATGTGAAATGTGCCAAAAATTCGTGAATCATAGTATCTTAATACATGTTTATTTTTGAAAAAGAATTCAATTCTTAAATGGGTTGTAGGTATAGTTGAGTCAATCGTTTCATAAAATAATTTGCCTTCCATTCTTAAATGAACTAATAACGTTTTTTGATGTGATAAATCAAAAATTAGAAACTTCCCCTTCCTTTGAATATTATTAATTCTTTCGTTGATTAAAAATGCTTTAAAGTTTACTGGATTACTATTTTTGAGCAATTTTGGCTTATAAACTTTGACATCAACAATCGGTTGACACAGTAAACCACTATGCATTAATGTATTAATAACGGTTTGGACTTCAGGAAGTTCAGGCACACTATCTCCTAATGTATGAAACAATTAAAGTTAATTCACCACTTAATTTGAATTTCAAGTCATTGTTACCGATAATAAATGCTGTTCCTTTTTTAATGAGACATTCTTCAATTGTGCCATTACCTTCAATTACCACACACTGTAATCAACGAGCGTAAGATAAATCATAGGTATGCGTATCCTTATTTCTAATTTTTTTGATTGAAAAGAAGGGACTAGTTAGTAACTCACCACTTTTATGCGTTAATTCTGGCAATACAAACGGCACTTTAATATTATCAATGGATTCTTGTATATTTAAAGGGCGGTTGCTCTGATCACGGTTGTAATCGTACAAACGAAAAGTAGTATCAGAAGATTGCTGAATCTCTAAAATCACTAATCCCTTCTTTAAAGCATGTAATGTCCCGCTAGGAACATAAAATAATTGATTTTGACGAACAGTCACAAAATTAAGCAACTCGTTCCATCTTTTGTCATTGATAAAATCGATTAATTCATTTTTAGTCCTGGCTTTGTGGCCGTAAACTATTTGAGCATTTGGTTGGGCTTTTAGTATGTATCAAGCTTCAGTTTTTGGTAAAACACTACTGTCATTACTTACATAATCTATAGTTGGATGAACTTGAACACTCAAATCATCTTGACAATCTAATAATTTTACCAAGAGTGGGTATTGTTTACTTTCATGATTGTCAAAGAAAGCACGATGATCTTGGTAAAATTCAAACAAAGTAGTCTTGTTATACTCTTCGTTAATAACAACAGATGATTTTCCCTCAATTCCGCTAATTATCCATGCTTCGCCTAAATTTTCTTTAGAACTAATGCCATAATCTGTGAGGTTGTGACCACCTCATACTTTTTTGGACAAATATGGTTTTAAAAACAAAATATTACTTTTCATAGCATTTCATTTATACATTGTTAAGCGAGATAATGCTTACATTCTTTATGGACGAATAGTTGCGTGCAATAACAAAAGTTTAGTAATTATTTACCAAGAAAAGTTATCTACAAATAGATACAATATGTGTACAGATGCTAAAAATTAATAATTAATAAGGGATAGTAGCATTAATAATTAGAAAGTAAAAAACAAGTGAATTATGGATTTATTTAAAAATAAAGCAACTTTTCATACATTCTTGTATATTTATAGTCAATTTTCAGCGAGTCAAATAAATGAGTATAAAAGAGTGATTAACTTGTCCTATTAATGAATTAACTGATTTTTACGAATATTTGTCCATTCCTTATACAAATGATATTAGTGTCATTAAAAAGGCCTGTAATCTAAAATCTTTTCAAATTCATCCAGACCGAAACAAAAGACCAACGGCAAACGATGAATTTGTTGATTTTTTAATTATTCGAGATGTTTTATTTACCCATAAAAAAGTTAATTATGATCAACGATATTTTACTTACAAGAAAAATAAAGGTGAAGATGTTACTAAAGAATGAGGCGTTTATAATACAGAGCTTAATTATCAAAATATCTGTAGGCACTATTTTGATAAATGATGAACCATTAATGAAATTAATTTAAGAAATGCTAAATTTACCAAAAGTAATGAATTTATAACTGGTATTTTTTGTGATTTTTTATCATTAAAGAATCCATACTTAATAAAGTCCTTTAACGATATGAGTATTGATTTTTCTCCTTTTCAATATCGTCCTTTACAAAAGTTTTTAAAAGCTAAAACAGACGGAATATTAATTGCTGATGATGTTGGAATAGGTAAAACAATTGAAACTGGTATTATCATTCATGAATTGGACATAAGAAACGAACTAAATAGTGTTTTGATTATTTGTCCCAATTCATTAACTCGTAAATGACAATCTGAATTGTCTGAAAAATTCAATCGAACATTCAAAATCATTGATTTTAAGCAATTAATTGAATTTATTTATGTTGGCAACCAATATGCAAAAGCATATTTCATCATATCTTTTGATAAAATCAAAAATCCGATGGCTTCATTATCTGATGAAGAAAATGAGCTGTTTATCAAAAAGAAACTATTTTCCTTGTTAGTTTTTGATGAAGCACATCATGCAAAAAACAAAAATACTAATATCTATGGCGCAATCTTGAAAATTAGAAGAATTTGTGAGAAAGCAATATTGTTAACAGCCACTCCTATTCATAACTCGCCAAAAGATTTATATAACCTATTAACAATAATTGACGATAGTCTTTTTGAAAATGAATACATTTTTAAGAGCATTACTCAAAAAAATTCCGTTATTAATCAAACCATTAATTATCTAAAGGAATATGATGAAGACGGCGATTATTTAAAGCAAAATATAGAAATTGAGGAAGCTTTAGTTGATATTTTTAGCACAAATAACGAGTGAATTAGTTTTATTTATTCAAAATATCCTATTCGTTCAATACTTGCTTCATTAAGAAAGAAGGAAATTTTTAAATTAGAACAACGAAATCGCACCGTTGATATTCTTGAACGTGCCAACCCATTAGGCTACATCATTAATCGTACAAGAAAAAAAGATATTGAAAAATTTACCAAGCGAAAAGTTGTGAATATTCACACACATTTCACTAATAATGAAAATTTATTCTATAACGGTATTATTAAATACTTTATTGAAAAATGTGCGAAAAATGATAAACACATATTGTCAATTAAAAATCGAAAAGTTAACTATTTCATTACCTGCGGTATTGAAAAAGTTTTGGCATCATCCATTCGAAATTTTACCGATGAAAAAGCACTGGAACATTTTTGCAAAAGAATGACGATCAAAGAATTATTTAATACGCTTGGAGACGACCCTTCCATTAAAGAGTTAGCAGCTGACATTACTAATTTACCACTAAATGACATTAACTTCTCTAAATTTAAAGATTTGGCTAATAAAATTAATAGTCAACCTGATGATAAAGTCAATAAATTGATTGAATACATTAGAAAAATTTTCGATAGCATCAAATTTAATAAATTGATTATTTTTTCATCTTATAAAAAAACTTTAAGATATTTGGCTGAAATTATTAAGCTAAATTTCCCTGATAAAAACATTTGCATAATCAGTGGGGACAATAAAGAAAGTGAACGTGAGAAAATTAGAGAAAGATTTTCTTACGGAAAAAGTAATCCTGAACGAATTGATATTTTACTTTCAAGCGAAATTAGTGGCGAAGGATTAGATTTTCAATTTTGCTCAGCAATTATTAATTATGATATGCCATGAAATCCAATGAAAATTGAGCAAAGAATCGGTAGAATCGATCGTCGTGGACAACAAAGCGAAATTATTTATATTTTTAATTTCTACAATAGCGAAACAATTGAAGGTAAAATTTATGATATTTGCATGCAAAAAATTAATATTTTTGAAAATTTAATCGGTGGTTTAGATCCAATTATAAAGTCGGTTGAAAAAATTGTTGTTGAAGAGCAATTTGATGCTTTTTTAACCAAAAAAGAAAAGAACGAACTTAATGAGCTTACTAAAGCAAATTACGAAAAAGAAATAAAAATACTAAGTCAAGAGGCAAAAGATATCCATTCCTATTATCATAAAGATGTGATTGATGAAAAAGAATGATTAGAAATCATGTTTTCATCAATCATTAAAAATTATTTTACTGCACTACTACCAATTGATTCATTTGACATTACCAACTTTAACGACAAGCTAGAAATTGTTTTAAAAACTAATGAAGCTAAAAATATCGTTATTAATGAGTTAAAGAGATTGTTTTCTGCTCCCGTTTCCAAAGAAAGTACTTATTTAAATGTGATTACTAGGCAAAAAAATAAACCTAAAGATTATGTCTCGTTATTAGAAAATGTACAAAATAATAAAATTTCTATTTCATATAGTTACGATGATGCTTTTCTGAAACTTGCCGTTTTTTCTTCCCCATTTAAGAGTTTTGCTAAAATTTGTAAAGTAGTAATTGATGACAAAGAAATTTTGGAGCGTGGTAAATACTTTTTTAGCATTTACACTTATGAGGTAAAAAATGTCCAAAAAATGTTTGCTTTGGTTAAAAATATTACAAATGGCAAAACAAGTGTCATGGAAGTCAATCATTTATTTAAAATTTTTAAGTTAATGATTGACGACCAAAATACCCAATGTGATTGAGGAAAAATTCCTGAATATTCCATGACTACTTCCCAAATGGCGTTTGATCACGTCAATAATTTGATAAATGATATTTATACAAAAGATCTTCAAACATTTGAAGATAGAAAACAAATTAAAAAAATGATTCATGAACGAAAAGCAAGAAAAATTAGTGACATGATTCGTAAAACATTTGATGAAATAAAATTACTAGATGGATTAATTGCTTGAGAATCTGGTGGTAGAAAAAACGATTATTACGATTGATATAACGGGTCCTTAGGTCGAACACTAGAGGAAATGAAAGAGAAGCGAATTAATTTAGAAAAAAATTTGCACATCAATATGAAGTGGCTAGAAAATCTTGCAACTGAATTTAATGAATACTATCGATTAAATGAGGACAAAAAACCGATTAAAGCTCCTTTTTCAATTGAATTGAATTCAGTTGGCTTTCTGACTAATCAAGTCATCAAGAAATCCTAGTGCTTTAATCTCTTTTCGACAATAATAATTTTGACTGTTAATTAAATTAAATAGATAGAAAATTAGTATAATTTTTACAATTCCAAGAGAGATTCATTAATGAAAAAACAATTTAAAGCATCTGCCAAAAATTATGTTGTATACAAAATGAGCAAAAGAGCCGTATGAATTACTTGCGGTATTATTTTAGGGTTACTGATCAGTTTAATGACGGTTGCTGCTTTTTTTGACTATCAAATTGATTGAATATTAGCACTACATGAACTACCTAATCCTAGTTCCAAATTTGTTTACACCAATAATGTATTAGCTAGAATAGTAGAAATATTAGGTACAGGACCATGCATTTTGTGCACAATTGCAGCTCTAGTAATTTTTAACCAAAATGCTTATAAAATTTCTTCAAATGTCTGACGACAAATCGTTCGTTACGGCACTATTCTAGTTGCTGGAATGTGAGTAATTTATTCGTGCTTTTTTCAATTCTTTCCGTTAATGCTAGTTTCTTTTGAAGGGGTGCAACGTTATGGTGAAATAAGCCCACTAGATAGCCATGGTAATATTAAAACTCCAACTACATTTTGGTGCTTTATTGGATTAGGATTTTTATTCTGCTTTTTGTTCATTTTGCCAACTTGATTAATCTTACGTCGCGTCGAAAAACAAACTATGTCTGAATTGCTAAGATGAGCTTTTATTTTAACTTCAGCTAGTGTTATTTGTATTTTATTAGTGGAAATTGCAATTAAACCAACATTACAAAGAGAACGTTTTCGTTTTCTGGTGTCCAACAATGTAGTTGATCCAACCAATAT
This sequence comes from Mycoplasmataceae bacterium, assembly GCA_031278855.1. Taxonomy (GTDB): domain Bacteria; phylum Bacillota_I; class Bacilli_A; order Mycoplasmatales; family Mycoplasmoidaceae; genus Malacoplasma_A. The sequence goes on from JAITJR010000022.1 coordinate 10,905, forward strand.
GTGAGCTGTACCAATTTGAACATCTCAAAAAGTTATATTAGCTGATGGAACAATTAGTTTTATTCCGAATGATACGTCCCCTTACTTTCGACCTTTAATAATAGATAATGATCAAATTATAAGTATTGGTGCTAACGATCCTAATGGTGGCTTCCATAACTGGTTTGCATTACCGTACACCCCATATGGTTATGGTTCTACTGGCAATTTACCATTTATTAGTGAAGACGCTTCTAAATCATTCCCAAGCGGTCACGAAACTATGGCTGCTGTCGGTTTCTATTCGTTAGTGTCTTTGCCATTTACTGTAAGACGCTTCAATACTAAAAAAATTCGTTGTATTTTATTTATCGTAGCCGTTATTGGGGCTGGCTTAGTAGCTTTTTGCAGATTGCTTGCTGGTGCTCATTATCTAAGTGATGTAACAATTGGTAGTTTAATTGCCATTGGTTTATTAATTATCTTTCATTGTCAATATTGTTACGGTTCAAAACATCTTGACAATTGGACTGGAGTAAAAATTAATCCAAATCACTAATAGACAAGGAGACAAATATGTTACATACAATATTAATGACAGCTCAAGCTCAAACTACCAATTGATTTTTGATTATTGGCTTGACAATTATTATCGCCCTACCTTTTATCGCTTCTAGTATTATCATCCCAATTTTAGTGGCAATTCATAAACGTAAAACTAAAAAACCGACTCAAACTAAAATCAAAAAACACAAAGGTGGTAAATAATGAAAAAAAGCAAGAACTTTGGTTTTTTGGCAAGCACTGCGTTATTAGGTGTTGTTACCTTAGCATTGCCCATATTTTTCACTAGCTGTTCATATACTCTACCTATATCTCTGGAGTTAGAAGTTGGTAAAAGTGCTAATACTCCTGTTTCATTAAATTTAGACTGAAATGACAGTAAGACATGCTACAACGGAACGATCACTTCATTTGCCAACATTAAAAATAACGCCAAAGATGTTTCTGCAACCGCTCAAAATTTTAATGTCAAAATTGTACGTGATGAAAGCGCAGCACTTAAAGGCATAAAAGAAACACTTGCTTTAATTCCTAACGCTTCTAATCCAACCCAATGTGATACCACTATTGAACTTTATGCCGAACAAAGCCAAATAGACAAATATTTAGGTACACATATACTTTCAATTCGATGAGATATTTCATTGCCAAATGCCGATAAACATATCGCCACTGCAAACGGAGCATTTGTATGTTATTTGGCTTTGTCGCTTCCTGATAATATGCCTATTTAATTTAGGTTCCCTACACTAATAATATGATTGAGCGAGATTTCCGACACATGAAAACCAAGATGAAAGTATCAGGTACTTTTCGTAGTTGAGACCATACCGTCGCTTTTGCCACAATCTATAGTTTCTTTAAGTCTTGCTCAAAAAGACATATTAATTTGTGAACGGCAATAAACCAAATCTGAGTTAACGATTTTAAATTTAATTAATTCTCGGTGAATAGTTACGGTTTTAGTAACTATTCACCAACACGTACGCGCACATACATGCGACTATATTTAGCTTTGCTAAATAAAAATCAAATATCGATTGTGTTATGAGAATTTCAAAGAGATAAATTAGCTGGTTTTATCAGTTTCTATAAATGCCAAAAATGATTGATATTTACAAAGTAAATATAAGAATATTATTCCCTCGGTGAATAGTTACCAATAATTTACTATAAGGAATGTTATTTGTATAAAATTATTGACATTATGTTTCATATTCTGTTGTGTGTCGGAATTA
>JAITJR010000089.1 GCA_031278855.1 Mycoplasmataceae bacterium
AAACGACCATTTCTATAATTTAGTCAAAATCAAAAAGGAAAAAAATATGAAATTAAAGAGAAAAACATTAATGATGATAGGCTCAATTGTCGGTGTTACGACAATTGGAGCAACGGTAATATCTACCATGCTTACTTCTTGTTCAGAAACAGCTATTAGTAATGAACAGATTGAATTAGATGATGATTATGAATTGAATCAAGCAAAATTTGATTTTAATGAATTTTATACCATGCTTATATCAAACGATAATAATGATTACATTGTAAACGAGCGTAATGGTGTGACTCGTGATCAAATCACCAAAGTAAATGAAATACAGATATTTTTTGATAAGTTAGAAACTGTTATTAACACAGGTTTGACAAATACCAAGACAACATTTCACTGGTATGATTATGAACCAGCTGATTTAATCCAAGCAACATTACAATTATTTCGCTTTGCAGTTTTACCGATTTTTGACTGGTTTATTAACGATACTTTTTTCATGAAATTTTTATTGACTGATCAACAAAGAGCCGACACCACACAATGGTTCATTGATATGTTAGACGGTAAAATCTTGATTAAGGAATGAGCAAAAAATGCACTTGCATTACGTGCTACTATATTTCAAGGCTTAATCAAACCATTATTGTGTGACTGAATTAAAGGCGAAAAAGTAGAATTATGGGATTGAATTTCATTATTTTATGGAAATCCATGATATTTAGGAATTGACTGCGAACATTATGGTGATGGTAACCCACTAGACTCTAGTTACATTGATCTAAAAGCATTACCTGGATTTATCGCACCTACATATACTAAGTATGATTACGCTCAGGTAGAAGAAGGGGACATACTATATTCCGCGAATGGTTTTGCAATTGGTGATGTAAATACTGGACACATGGGCATCATCACTGGTTGAAAGACAGATATTAATGGGATTCGATATCTCCAATGTATTGAACCTGATCAATACGGTGTACATTATTGTGCCATTGATGATAAAAGAATTGACCAGGATGCATTAAGTATTATTCACATTCAAAATAGCACTGAATTACAGAGAATTCAAGCTGTCGCTTTCGCTGAATCTCAGATTGGTAAAGACTACTACCTACCGCTATTCATGACTATGTCAACTGACATTAACACACCTACTTGATATTGTTCTGAATTAGTATGAGCATCTTATAAATCAATTGGATTAGATATCCAAAATCACAATTATTTAGAGACAATCGGATGTGAACCAGGTGCAACTCCACACAATATATACAATTATGAATATGCACAAGTGTTGATTGAAAACCAAGCTGGATGTATCTAAAATCTAGAACAAAATTAAAACAGAATGGCAACATTCTGTTTTTTATTTTCGTTTGCTTTTCTTTGTGTAATGAGCATATTTAGGCAGACAAGGTTGATGAAAAATTGAGGCATTGGGGTTAAGGGATATTCAATAGCCTTTATGTCCTCTTACACTATCATAATAATGTGGCAAATTATTGGAACGTGAATTAATGTATTGGGCAAATGCTTTCTTATCTCATGTTACCACTTTAGTAAATTTGGTTGCGATCTCTTTTACATAAATCCGTTGACTAGGGTTACAACTTCGACCTACTAAGTGTTGACTTCCTGGCGTTTGTTTCCGTTTGATTTTATTGTCAATGTATTGTTGAAAAGTAAATTTATTTTTGTAAATTGTGTAATAGCCTTCTTTTAATGCTTCGTTAGGGATGTTTAAAGTTTTGAGTTTATCAATGATGTAAATCATGCTAGTTTTATGATTAACGATATAGTAATAATTATCATCGTGATACGAAGGCGAATGTTTATTTCATAATTTTATGTTCATGTTGTGACTAAAAACATACTCATAAACATGAGCTCATTCAATGAAACCTTTTAAATGGCGCGATTTAAGAATTTTATTTAAATGCTTCAAATCACAGGCATTAGGACTACGTTGGTGAAATTGTTTAAATAAACTAGTTCAATACCAAACTTCTCATAAGTGATTTTTGATAAATTGGTGCTTACTACTTCCGATTTTAGACATAAGTTAGTATATCACATAAGTTATTGATTTTTTTGGAAGGTATTTATATAGACAATGAAAAAAACAAATAATAAAAAAAAAGTAAATAAACAAACAACTATTAATAAAGGTAAGAATAAACTTCCTGAGAAAAAAGAAAAGCAGTCAAAATCAATCAAAAAAGTGGTTAGCAACCAAACGCTTAGTGATCAATTAGAAACTAAACGTGCGAAACGTGACCGTGTCAAAGCATTAGAGGGCTATGTTGTTAAACCAGATGTTTCGCAATTTGAATTAAATGAATTAATTGGTAAATTAGCTGGCGAAGTTAAAAAACGAGGTCGTAATAAAAATCAACTTAAATTCAATCGGGTTCGGGCAGTTTTTGACCGTTTTAATTGAACTACACAACTTTACGATGATATTACTGATAAATTATTAGAACGTAACATTGAAGTTATCGATGAAGAAGGGTATGATGAATCATTAGAAGTTAATACCATTAGGAGTAAACTTTCTACTTCTGATAAGTTGACTGATAATGTCAAAGCCTTATTAGGCGTATTGGGCGAGTCTAAATTACTTTCGCATACGGAAGAAATTGAATTGGCTAAGCTATTAGTGGACCAAGATCTAGAAAACCGAAGGTATGCTCGTGATAAATTGGTGATTGCTAATTTACGTTTAGTGGTTAAAAATGTTCGTATCTATTTGAATCGTGGTTTAGATCTTGATGATTTATTTCAAGAAGGTTGCATGGGTCTAATGAAAGCAATCGAGAAATTTGATTACACATTAGGTAATAAGTTTTCGACTTACGCTACTTGGTGAATTCGTCAAGCAATTACTCGTTCAATTGCGGATCATAGTAAAACGATTCGGGTGCCTGTACATATGAACGAATTAATCAACCAAGTGATTAAAAAACAAGGTGAGTTAGCGAATGAATTAGGACGTGAGCCAACGATTGATGAATTGACAGAAGGTTTAGGCGGTGCTGCCAAAGGATTTAACCAAGGTAAGGTATCACAATTAAAGAAAATTGCGGTTAATCCCGCTTCTATTGATAAACCAGTTGGTGATGAGAAAGATAATAATTTCGCAGATTTTGCAGTTGATAATGTGAGTAAAAGACCTGATCAGCATCTAGACGAAGATTTATTAACTGATAATTTTGATGATTTTTTAAAAAGAAATCTAACAGATCGCGAACAAGATGTTATCCGCATGCGTTTTGGTATTACCCCTTATGTGCAAGAATATACGCTAGACGAGATAGCACAAAAGTATGGCAACACCCGTGAGCGAGTCAGACAAATCGAAGCTAAAGCATTACGAAAATTAAAACACCCAAGCAAGAGTAAAAAATTCGAGAGTTTCTTGTAGTTTTGATTGTGAATGTTCCGAAAAAAATTAGTTTGACAAATTCTAAAGGCGATCAATATTTACGAACTTGTATAAACTATTATTTTCATAATAAATAGTGACTAACAAGACATTTTGAAGCAAAATTCCGTTAGATAAAATTATCAAGTGCGAACTATAATACTTATGAGTTTTCGTTATTAGCATTCAAACTGCTCAAAGCGAATAGTTAAAGTAGGTATTTATCAGGCACAATCAGCCTCGTTTTTTACTTAATGCAGAACTCGCAATTTAAGAGGAATTATGAATCATAACAACAAAAAAACTTTGAAAACTTGAAAGAAAATTTTAATTCCATTTTTAGTCGGAGCAGTTTCGATTACAGCTATTGTAACTCCGCTTGTGTGTCGCCAACAAAATAGCAATAATTTAAATCTTGATACCAATGCAGTTTCAGCCAACACGGCTTTTAACGTCTTCAACGACCCTAACATTGTCGTCGCTCGCCGTGATGCGATTTTAACCAAAATGGCTAAAGAAATTGCTTACATGGATTTAAGCAAAGGCAAAACCGATGCCACCATTCGCAAAGACGTCCAAAAACAAGCTGGTGCTTTTTTATACAATGTGCAACAACAATATGTTCAAGCAATGGAAACTGAGCAAAAAGCTAATCGTAATGGTTCAAAAAATGTTCCAGTCACTGACATTAAATATGAGTATTACCTTCTAAATGCCGAAGCCAAAAAAATGGGCGTGGATGTTTACGATACCACTGTGGCACGAGCTAACAAGAATTCTTTCCTAGACGGGATACGAAAATCACTCACATCTGGTTCCTACACACCTGATCAAGTCAAAACATTATTAGACCAAATCGGAAATATTTATGATGTTGATGTAAAAGATAGTCAAGTTAGCAGTTGAGATAGTTTTATTTTTTCGACAAAATTATCGGATGATGTACATGCTGTACTTCCTTCAAATCAAAGTAAAACCGCCGACACCCAAGCTTTGACTGAAATTGAAAAAAACACGGCATTGAACTACATCCAGCAAAATTTACATACTTTATTAAATGTTAACAAAGACACCACTACCTTTAGTGCACTACTACCTGATTATTCCCCAAATGGTAAATACAACATTAACG
>JAITJR010000060.1 GCA_031278855.1 Mycoplasmataceae bacterium
AGAGTAATAAAGTAGTGCCTATCGCACCATTTGATTTACTCCCCCCCCTATGTGCATGCGAGGATTATACAGCACCATGTTTGACCAAAAAAATTATTTATAACTACTCACCGAACCCGAAGAATCATCGTGAAGTTATGTAATCAAATTTGAATTACATTCACTTTTAATGTTCCGCTAAAACAAAAACGATATTTTTAATAATGCCGAATGTTTATTTAGTAAATAAAGATATTAAGTCCTTTTAAAATAAACAAACGTTAATTTGATGATACTAGTAATACTTTTCATCACAATCATAAACATCAAATTGCCATTCCCCTCAGCCAATTAAAGTCAGTATTTGTGATGCGATTTTCATAGCGACAAATTATTCGTTTTTATAATTCCTAAAAATATTCCCGTGGTGAATAGTTACCACTATTTACTTCAGTCCATTGTTTTATTAATACTTGGTAAACAAATTTAGTAAATGTTTGATTTATCCACGGAATTAAACATGCAATTGGTGGTAAATCGTTACAAAAAATATTCACGATGCTATTTATTGTCAATATCAAAATGGTATTTGCTTGTTGGTTTATCTTTTACAACGTGATGATGACGACAACGAGCAGTATATTTTTCGACGTCACCCACTTTAATAAGTGATGAATAGTAACTAGCTGGTTCACCATCAATTAGTCTTTGCGTACGAGTAGCTGGTGCTCCACATTCGGTGCAAATCGCAGTTAGTTTAGTAGTTTTTTCAGCATACGCTAACACAGCTAACATGGACTTAAATGGTTCGCCTCGAAAATCTAAGTCTAGTCCCGCTACATAAATAATATGTCCGTTGTTAGCCAATAATTCGCAAATATTGCCAATTTCCTCATCAAAAAATTGGGCTTCATCAATTCCAATTACTGGTACTTCGCTACCATGTTTAGATAGATATTGCACGATTTCGCTTGATGAATCAACCGTAATGGCGGTATTTTTACGACCATCACGAGACTTAACTGTTTTTTTAGTACGAGTATCAATTCGAGGTTTAAAAAGTAAAAAATTTACATCCGCATATTTTAATCGATTTAGTCTTCTTAATAATTCTTCAGATTTACCAGAAAACATCGGTCCACAAATGACTTCAATTCAGCCTTTAGGCGTACTAAAGGCATTGGTTTTAGGCATAAATTAGCTTTTCCTTATTGTGTGAATTCGATCATTTCCTACTGATATATAAGTGACAGGAACTCCTAGAGCTTTTGCCAAATAATCGATATAAATTTGGGCATTTTTAGGTAATTTTTGGAATGAAGTGATGATATTGATTTCTTCTTTCCATCCTTTGAATGTTTTGTAAATCGGTTTACACTTAGCATATTCTTTATTATTAGGTAATATTTCATGAATCGTTTTATTGCCATATTTATATCCAATGCATACCTTAATTTCTTTTAATCCACTTAATACGTCGAGTAGCGTGAGTGCGATTTCGGTAGTTCCAACTACATTAACCGCATATTTTAACATTACTAAATCCAATCAGCCAATCCGTCTCGGTCTTTTGGTTACCGTACCATATTCACTGCCTCGTTCTCTGATGTAATCTGCTATTTCACCAAAAATCTCTGCAATAAAAGGGCCTTCACCAACTCGAGATGTATAGGCCTTAACAATGCTAAGTACGGAATCAATTTTGGTAACACTAATACCACTACCACTAGACACGCCAGCCACGGTTGAAGAAGATGTTACATACGGATATGTACCCATATCAATATCTAAGAAAGTACCTTGAGCTCCTTCAAATAAAATCTTTTTATTATGACGGTAAGCATCATTTAATAAATCAATCGTGTTGCTAATATAAGGTTTTATCTTTTGACCAAGCAGGTAATATTCATTCACTAAACGTTCAACATCATTCATATGGAAGCCAATATGTTGAAGTAAATGTGTTTTGGTTTGTAAAGATAACTTAATTTTAGCTCTTAATTCGTCTTTGTCTAATAGATCAGAAGTTCTTACTCCGACTCGTTGAATTTTATCAGAGTAACAAGGCCCAATCCCACATAAAGTAGTACCCACTTTTTGCGTTCCTTTTAAATCTTCATAATATTTATCAATAGCTAGATGATAATCTAAAATAACATGAGCTCGATTTGACACAAACAAACGTCCTTTAACATCAAAACCATTTTCTTTAAGATACTCAATTTCACGAATTAATGTTTTTAGATTAATTACCACTCCATGACCAATCACCACTTTTTTATTAGTTTTAAAAATACCTGAAGGGATTAATCTTAATTTATATTTAACCCCTTGAATTACAATGGAATGCCCAGCATTATCTCCGCCTTGAAAACGGACAATATAATCATACTTATCAGCTAAAATATCGGTAAATTTACCTTTACCTTCATCGCCATATTGCGAGCCAATAATTAGCATACATTGTTTACTTTTCATACAGCCTCTTAATTTAAAATTCTTTTCTTTACTTCTTTTGTGAAATTCAATACTGACCCAATCGGAATTTCTGACTCATCCATTATAAATGTATACATGTTACAGCGTGATAAAACTTCATCAATTTTGAATATGGCATGTTCCATCGCTTTAATCATGGAAGGAGACTTAGTTTTTTCGACTCGATTAGCAATTTGATTAGCTACAATAATGTTACGAGCGATATCTCCAGTATATTTATCTAAGGTGCTCATAATCAATTCAAGTTCAGCTCCTAATTTTTGTTTTGTCACGTCATCCGGTTGTTTCGTATTATCAACTCTTCATATTAAAAAATTAGTGACAAGATCTTGATAAGATTTAAATAATAACTTTAATTGAATTTCAATTACTTCAATTTTTTGTTGTATTTCGGTAAGCGTGATACTTTGAGTATTTTTCATAATTACACATTAAAACGGAAATGGCATACGTCTCCATCTTGCATAATGTATTCCTTTCCTTCAATTCTTAGTTTACCATTTTCTTTAGCAATTGTCTCAGATTTAAAATGAAGTAAATCATCACATTTAATAATTTCCGCTCGAATAAAACCTTTTTCAATATCACTATGAATAATTCCAGCACATTGTGGAGCTAACATTCCTTTAATAAAAGTTCAGGCTTTCACTTCCTTTTTGCCATAAGTAAAATAGGTACATAAATTAAGTAATTTGTAAGTCATTTGAATTAAGCGATCTAATCCTGGTTGTTTAATGCCTAAATCTTGCATGAAAATAAATTTGTCCGCTTCCGATAATTTCGAAATTTCATACTCAATATTAGCAGACACAGCAACCAATTGATCTTGCGTATTTTTAACAATAAATTGTGCCAATTTTTGGTAGTGAATATTTGCTTTTGGATCGGCTACATTTTCTTCATCAATATTGGCTACATACAAGATTGGTTTCATGGTAAGAAGATTGTAACTTTTAACTAATTGTCGTTCTGCATCGTTCATTAGTACGGTTTTAGCAAACTGTCCATTTTTTAAAGTTTGCATAATATTACGACAAACTTTTTCCTCCACTAATGCTTGTTTATCTCCAGTTTTAGCCTTGACTACAATCTTAGAAAAACGTTTTTCCATCACTTCTCAATCAGCCAATATAAGTTCATAATTAATTACTTCAATATCACGAATTGGATCGACGCCTTCGTAAGAATGAGAAATATCTTTTTTATCAAAACAACGCACCACATGACAAATAGTATCAACTTCACGAATGTTAGCTAAAAATTTATTACCTAATCCCTCGCCTTGACTTGCTCCTTTGACTAATCCTGCAATATCTACAAATGTACAAAATGCTGGTGTAATCTTGTCTGGATTAATTAAATGTGCTAGATTATCTAGACGTTCATCTGGTACTTTAACTACCCCTACATTTGGTTCGATTGTTGCAAAAGGATAATTCGCCGCTAATACCGATGAATTAGTAATAGTATTAAATAATGTAGATTTCCCTACATTGGGTAAGCCCACAATCCCTGCTGATAATCCCATATGCTATATAAATACTATTAAATAAAATGAACTTAATTTCATAATTAAATAATTAGAATCAATCGAAGTTATATTGCTGTTATCTCAAATGCAAATTGAGCGAAATATTTAGCTCCATCTTTTGTAGATAATTGTAAAAACAAAAATTGTCATTGACGCCACAACCGCATTGATGGGTTTATCTAATTTTGACAATCAAGTCTACTTCAATGAACAATTATGAATATTGGCGACTATTCAAGCAATGTTAATATGCTTAAGAGATCGGCATTTTCCCCAACAAGGATCATCCTATTTAAAAAATTAGCTATCGTTAAACATTAGACGAGCGATATTTTGAGCTAGTGATTTTTACTTTGATTATTACGGTGTGGTAGTTTTTGTCACTAATCAAGTATCTTTATCTTTAAAAGCGTTAAATGCATTCTTAAAACTATTGGCGATGTCGGCTTGAGAGTCATTATGATATCAAATTGTACCAGACTCCGCACAGCCGTGGAAGGCATTAGCGGCGATGGAACCACTAAGGAACGCCACTGCATCAGCTGGGATGTAAATATTACTTAACTTCGCACAGCCATGGAAGGCATATTGTCCGATGGAGGCGGTGTTGGTGGTGGCAAACATAGTGGGCGAAAGTTTTAGAGTAGTTAAACCTGCACAGTTTTGGAAGGCTTGAGAGGCGATAGAGGAAACTTTTGTCTTAGAAAGATCAACAGTGGTTATTGCCGCGCAGCCGTAGAAGGCATCAATGCCGATGGAGGAGAGATTGGTAAGCTTGGAAAGACCGATGGTGGTTAACTTCGCACAGCCAAGTAAGGCAGCAGAGGCGATGGAAGTCAAAGAGTCGGACAATCCTGAGAGATCAAGGGAAGTTAAACTCGCACACCCCGCGAAGGCATATTCGGCGATGGAACCGATAGTAAAATAACTATTTAATGTGGCACCCATATCGTCTGTGATCATACAACTGGCTTGAGCTCAAGTTGTATTAACGATGCCGATGCCAATAGTGGTGGCATCAGTATTTTTATTTTCCACTTTCTTTAAACTCTCACCACTAATTTCAATACCATTGATTCCGTCGATTGACAAACTCGCGCAGCCAGCGAAGGCATATTGTCCGATGGAGGAGAGATACAGATGATTATTAGAAGAAGTCTTTCAAAATCCAGTCAAACCCGCACAGCCGTCGAAGGCACGAGAGGCGATGGAAAGAGTAGTATTAGTAGAAGGAAGAACGAATTGGAGTGTATTAATTGGAACAGTAGAACTACCACCCTTTAAATATGCACAGTTTTGGAAGGCTTGAGAGGCGATGGAGGAAACATCA
>JAITJR010000065.1 GCA_031278855.1 Mycoplasmataceae bacterium
CTGAGCCAGATTGCATTATGAGAAAGTGATTCACCATCGCCTAATGAAATTTGTTCTCCTTTCCCTATTAAAACTACGACACCCTCTAATAACATTAATAAATTAGCATTCAAATCATGTATTAATTCGTATATAGTTTTTGGATTGGCAGTACCATCGTGTAAGGCATAATATAAAATTCCTTCAATAATAAAGTGTTCGAAATCAACATGAGGATTAGTCTTCTGATTCATATCAAATTGAAGATAACATGATTTTTCACTATCTCCATTGATAAGTGTGTTGTGTTTAGAACTTCAATATACAGCTTCCGACGATTGGTAGTTTCCGTTTAAAGCTTTAATACTCGTCATATCAATTGAATAGGTTTGACTACAACTAGCTAATGTTGTTGATATTGCTAATCCACTAAGCCCGAGAGCACTTATGGTACTAAACACACTAATTAATTTTAATTTTTTCATTATTTTTTATTTCCTTATTAAAAATTAATAGCTAAAAACAAGAGCTCAAAAATGAACTCTTGTTTTTAGGAAAGAAGACAAAACAGTGCTTAGTGCACTAGTGAATCAACCCCCCCCCCTATGAAACTGCATGGGAAAGATTATAAACTATCTTATTGAAAAGTTATTTGGAGAGGTAACTATTCACGATGATTTCTCGGTGACTCGGTGAATAGTTAAAAACATCAACTGTTTTAGTTCTTGAAATTATAATAGTGGATGTTGGAGGCCATCACCAACCTTCAAGTGTGATTTTTGGTTCCAGAAAACTTTACCTATCTTTCCAATTTGTTGACTTTTTTGTAGTTGTTGGATATAATCCTACGACTTATTATCTTACTTATATATATTAACATATATTATTAAAGTAAGAGTTAATACGTAAACACCATTGCAAGAGGCCTCCACCAACATGTCACATATTAAACAAAGTTTTCGCGAAACTAAGTATTCTAATCTCGCTATGCGACGAGATTATTCAAAAATTGAAACAAATTTTGATGAACCTGATTTGCTTGAAGTTCAAAAAAATAGTTACAATCAATTCTTAGAAAGCGAAATTCGTTCACTTGTCGAAATGTATTTTCCTGTTCGTCATGTGAAAAGTAAATATGAAGTAAAATACAACTCGATCAAATTTTTAGAGGCTAATGACGAGGAAAAAGCTCGCCGTGAAGGCAAGACTTATGAACGAGCACTTTATGTAGATTTGTCGTTGATTAATAACGAAACTGGTGAAGTTCGACGCGCACGTAAGAGCAAAGGCGGTGTGGCAGATGGGATATTCTTTGCCAACATCCCTGTAATGACTAAAAAAGGGACTTTTATCGTTAACGGGATTGAAAAGTTTGTTATCAGCCAAATTGTACGTTCACCTGGTGTTTATGCTTTAACTAAAAGCCAGATCAAATTAAATTCCAAAAAGAAAATCAATTATGGCTATATTTGTGAAGTGTTACCTTCGCGTGGAACACAAATGCATTTCATTATTGATGAAAAAAATGACACTATCAAAGTGATGATGCGTAATGCGTTAGGGGATGCAGCTCCTAGTTTTCCAGCTACCCAAATTTTAAAAGCTTTTGGGATGACCCAAGATGAAATCTTGGATGTTTTCAGTCATGACGATTACATTGTAAATACTCTTTTTTCAGAGCGAACTTATAATCACCAAAATATTTTAGAAGACGAATATATTCTTTCCATTCGTAAAACCGCCGACGATGTTGCAAAAGGTAAAGCAGCAGATCGTGGTTCACCAATTGATACAAAACTTAAAAAGATTGTTTTTGAATATGTTGATGAAAAGAAAAAAGCTGAAGTTCTACGTGCCGAATATGATGTTTTATTTACGAAAATCGCAGCGGAGCACGAACAATTAATTGAAGCCGCAAGTAAAGCTAGTGGTGTCGAAAAAGAGGCCATGGATGCTAAAATTAAACGTTTAGCGACTCCCGTTGAAAGAATCTTGGATAAACTAACTAAACAAGAACAAAAGATTCGTTTGTTAATTGATGCTATCATTACTGAAAAAGCTGCTAAAGATTTAATTTCAGATTTAAATATCTCTACTAAAGGAGCAGAAGCTAGTAGTTCAAGTCGCAATCAAATTTGTTATCAAGATGTTTTAGTAAGACATTTTATGGATAACCGTCAATATGATTTGACTGCAGCGGGTCGTTACAAAATTCAACGTAAATTACATATTCTAGAGCGTTTATACCAGCGTGTATTTGCCGAAGACATTTTAACTATTGATGGTAAAGTGTTATTTAAAAAGGGTACGCTTATTATGAAGGAAGAACTTGATTTGATGAAACAAGCTCTTGCTCATAATGAAGTTAAGTTGCACGACATGAAATTAAAAAATGTTGGTGAAACTCAAAAACGTCAAACTAATAAATTAGAATCGGTTTTAGTTTACACTGATAACGAAACATTACAATTCCCTACTCCTATTGTTGGGGTACACGGCGATGTGAATACCAATGCTTTAACGATTGCTGATTTTATTTCGGTAATTTCTTACACAATTGGGTTAGTACACGGTATTGGTCAATATGACGACATTGATCATTTAGGTAACAAACGTCTTCGACTTATTCATGAACAATTAAAAACAAAATTGCAAGCGGGAATGGCACGGGTTGAAAAACACATTAAAGAAAAATTAGCTTCGATTTCTATTCCGACCGCCAACGAAGAACAACAAGCTAAAATTGCTTTAAAAACTACAATTAAATCAGTGGTTAATACCAAAGCGTTTCAGTTAGTGGTAAAGAATTTCTTTAACTCCTACCAATTAACCCAATTTATTGACCAACAAAATCCACTTAGTGAATTGACTAACAAGCGTCGTATTTCAGCGATGGGCGATGGCGGTATTTCACGGGAAGATCCTAATTTGGATATTCGTGACGTTCACTATTCGCATTATGGTCGTATTTGTCCGATTGAAACACCTGAAGGAATGAACATCGGCTTGATTATGTCATTGGCTACTTTTACAAGAGTTGATTTAAAAACTGGGTTTCTATTATCGCCATATAAACGTGTGGAAAACGGTATTATTCAAAATGAAGTAGAATGACTGACTTCTTTACAAGAAGATGAATACATTATTTGTGAATCTACTTCAAAACGTGACGAAAAAAATCCTAACAAAGTTGTGGGTATTGATGGTAGAGTTGTCGGCCGTTATCGCTCTTCACAAGAAATGTTTCCAGTTGATAAAGTGGACTACATTGAAATTTCACCACGTCAAGTTGTTTCGGTGGCTGCTAGTGCCATCCCTTTTCTTGAAAATGATGACACGACAAGAGCATTAATGGGAGCAAACATGCAACGTCAAGCGGTGCCTTTATTAGCCCCTTATGCACCGATTGTGGGCACAGGTAATGAATATAAGATTTCCCATGACTCTGGTATGACAATAGTGAGTAATGTAACTGGTGAAGTCGATTATATTGATGGCACTAAAATTGTTGTGAAAGACACTGATAGCAAAAAACATACATTACGTTTAATTAAATTCCGTAAATCTAATCAAAGTACTTGTATGAATCAAACTCCCATTGTGGAAATTGGTCAGCATGTAAAAGTGGGCGAAACACTAACAGATGGTCCCGCGATGCAAAACGGTGAATTAGCTTTAGGACGTAACCCATTAGTGGCTTTTACCACTTGAAATGGTTACAATTTTGAAGATGCTATTGTCGTGTCCGAACGATTAGTGCATGATGATGTATATACCTCCATTAGCATTGAAGAACATACGCTCGAATGTTTGCGAATTGATAAAGTTGGTGACGAGGAAATTACCCGAGATTTACCAAATGTGTCCGAAGAATCAAAACGTTTTTTAGATGAAGATGGTGTAATCATGACTGGAGCCGAAGTTCATGAAGGCGATATTCTTGTAGGTAAAGTAACGCCTAAAGGACAAAATGATGCGACGAGTGTTGAAAAATTATTGCAGGCTATGAGTGGCGGCAAAATTAAAAATATTCGTGATGCTTCAATGAAAGTACCGCATGGTGGTGAAGGGATCGTTGCTAAAGTAGAACGTTTCCATTCTCGTGATGGTTTTGAATTAGAAGACGATGTAATTGAGTTAATCAAAGTATATATTGTTCAAAAACGTAAAGTTCAAATTGGTGATAAAATGGCAGGACGTCATGGTAACAAAGGGATTGTTTCCATCATTGTACCCGAAGCAGACATGCCACATTTAGAAGACGGTACTCCCATTGATATTTGTTTAAATCCATTGGGTGTGCCAAGTCGTATGAACTTAGGTCAAATTATGGAAATTCACCTAGGGTTAGCATTACGAGAAATTGCCAAGAAAAAATTGGTGGAATTTGTTTTAGAAAAAACCCCGATTGATGAAGTGGTAACCCAATTTGGGTTAGTTAAACCTAAAGCCCAAGTATTAATAAAAGTGGCATGTAAGTATTTTAAAGATGCTGGTATTGAAACTGCTGCTGTCGCTGCGAAAAAAATTAAAGATGTGGATTTACAAATTATATTAACTAACGCTGGCCTCAATATTGAAGATTTAGCAATTAAAGCTGCTACCCCTGTATTTATGGGAGCTAATTTAGATGATATTACTGAAGCTTTAAAAGCAGGTGGTATTGATCCCATTAAAACTCATGGTAAATTTCGATTAATTGATGGTCGTAGCGGTGATTATTTTGATGGCGAAATTACTGTTGGGGTAATGTACATGATGAAACTTGATCACATGGTGGATGATAAAATTCATGCTCGTAGCGTGGGTCCTTATTCTAAGATTACCCAACAACCTTTAGGTGGCAAGAGTCAAAATGGTGGCCAACGTTTTGGTGAAATGGAAGTATGAGCTTTAGAAGCTTATGGAGCGGCTTACAATTTACGTGAATTGTTAACCATTAAGTCTGATGATGTTAAAGGTCGTAATTTAACTTATTCTGCCATCGTTAAAGGTAAGCCATTCCCAGCTCCTTCAATTCCTGAATCTTTTAAATTGTTAACTAAACAGTTGCAAGGTCTATGTCTAGGTGTTAATGTGGAAAAAGAAGATGGTTCCAAAGAAGATATGAATAACTACACTTCGGTTATTGGTGATGATGAAATGAAAGACAACAATGTTGATGTCGGTGAAAGCGTCACCATCGTTTCTGAAGACAGCCCATCTTACGATGAAGAAGAACAATTCTAAGAAAGAGTATGATAATGACAAAATCTAAAATTAAAGCACTGCAAATTGGTATCGCTTCACCTGAACAAATCCGTTCATGAAGTCATGGTGAGATTACTAAAAGTGAAACCATCAATTACAAAACTTTAAAACCCGAGCGTTCTGGTTTATTTGACGAAGCCATTTTTGGTCCTGTGAAAGACTACGAATGTGCTTGTGGCAAGTATAAGAAAGTAAAATACAAAGGTAAGATTTGTGAAAAGTGTGGGGTGGAAATCATTGAATCCATCGTCCGTCGTGAACGAATGGGACACATTGAACTAGCCGCCCCAGTGGCTCATATTTGGATGAGCAAAGAGTTACCGAGTCCTTCTAAAATATCTTTAGTATTAGATGTGCCTTATAAACAAGTGGAAGAAGTTATTTATTTTGTGAACCACATTGTTTTAAATTCAGCTAGTAGCACTATTTTTAAAGACAAAGAAATCATTGATTTAACTAGCCCACAGACCTCTAAAACTGACCGTCAACGTTTGATTCGAGTTTTAAAAGAAATTAAAGCTAAAGTAGCCAAAGATAGTATTGATTACAAAAGAGCTGATGAATACTATAAAACTTTGAAAAATACTGCCATGCCTTTTTCAATTGAACAAGTGTTTAATTTCATTCATAAGCACACTAATGTTCGTTTTGGTATTGGAGCCGAAGCTATTTATGAATTACTACATAATGTGGATTTACAAAAAGAATCAGTCAACATTCAAAATGAAATGATTAAATTAGATCCCAATAATCCTCGTTTCCGTAAACTAATGCGTCGTTTGGAAGTGATTCGTTGATTTATTGAATCTAATAATAAACCAGAATGAATGATTCTGAAGGTAATTCCAGTGACCCCTCCAGACACAAGACCAATTATTCAATTAGATGGTGGCCGTTTTACGACAAGTGATATCAATAATTTTTATCGTAAAATCATTATTCGTAATGATCGTCTCAAAAAGATGATTGAATTAAATGTACCATCTATTATTCTAAATAATGAAAAACGAATGTTACAAGAAGCAGTTGATGCTTTATTCGATAATGCTAGTCGTAGTAAACCAGTCATGAGTAAGGATAAACGACCGCTTAAATCTTTATCTGATCATTTGAAGGGTAAACAAGGGTTATTCCGTCAAAACTTATTGGGCAAACGAGTGGATTACTCAGGTCGTAGTGTTATCGTCATTGGTCCTGAATTAAAAATGTATGAGGTAGGAATTCCTTCCATCATGATTTTAAAATTATTCCGTCCTTTCATTATTCGTGAATTAATTAAGAAATTTGATAATTTTGGTAATGAAATTAAGCCAATTGCTACTAATGTCAAAAGTGCTGAAAAAATGATTTTACATCAGGAAAATGTGATTTGACCAATTGTCCAAAAAATTATTAAAGAACGTCCGGTATTACTTAACCGGGCTCCTACTTTACACCGTTTGGGAATTCAAGCCTTTGAGCCCAAGATGATTGATGGTAAAGCAATCCGTTTACATCCGTTAGTAACCACCGCTTTTAATGCTGACTTTGATGGTGACCAAATGGCTGTACATGTGCCGTTAAGTCCCGAAGCAGTTGCCGAAGCGCGTAATATTCTATTAGCTTCATGACACATTTTAGGACCAAAAGATGGTAAGCCAGTTATTACCCCAACACAAGACATGATTCTTGGCGTTTATTACTTGAGTACTGAACAAAAAGATAAGATTGGTGAGGGAACTATTTTTGCTTCGACTGCCGAATTGTTGAAAGCTTATGCTCTAAACCAAGTGCACCCACACACGATAGTAGGTATTACTACTAGCAATTATCCACACAAGAAATTTCCACGTGCAGGAACGTTAATCACCACTGTGGGGAAAGTTATTTTAAACAATGTCTTACCTGCTGATATGGTTTACATTAACGATGTTGCGGTAACAAACAATGCCTTTGAAAACGAAATAATTGGTCATGGCGAAGATGTCAGAACGGCAATTGCCAAATGAACCCCACGTGCTTCATTTACTAAAAAAACACTGCAAGCGATTGTTTCTTTGCTGTATTTGCATTATTCAGTCGAAGTTGTGGCTAAGACGATGGATGGTTTAAAAAACTTAGGTTTCCGTTTCTCGACCAAATCAGCAACGACTGTTTCGGCGTATGATATTCCTAAATATGATAAGAAATATGATTACTTTAAAGCTGCCGATGAAGCCGTAAGTAAATTAAAACGCCAATTCCAAAAAGGTTTATTAACTGATGACGAACGTTATAAAAAAGTAGTTAGTTTATGAACGGAAGTAAAAGATAAGGTATCAGCCGATGTCGAAGACATCATGACTGATGCTGGTAACCGTAGTAATTCAATTGTGGTAATGGCTAAATCTGGAGCTCGTGGGAACGTTTCGCAATTTACCCAATTAATGGGTATGCGTGGTTTAATGTCTAAGTCTT
>JAITJR010000091.1 GCA_031278855.1 Mycoplasmataceae bacterium
AATTTGATTTACATAATTTGTTGTGATCAGTTATAACAAAATTGCCATTAAGATAACGAATATTAGCACGTCCATCAGGGATTGTAATCACTTCATCATTATTTATAAAATTTTTTGAAAGTTTTAAAGAAGTTTTTCCAGAAAATAAACCAGCAGTATAAAGCGGAATATCGCCATCTCTCTTTTCTAACGATTTAAGATGTTTAGCTGAAACCTTTTTATACTTCAATAAATTTAATTGTTTTTTACTGTCTACATTTTGGAATTTTTTGTCTCAAACTGTTACTTCTCAAATTTTTTTATATTCGATTTCTTTTGTAGATATTTTTTTAATCATATCAATAATATTTTTCATATTAATTCTTTAATTCCGGTTTAATTTCAGTTTTTATAATTTCATTGATATCATTTCTCAACATTGTAATTTTTTTTACAGTTAAATCTATTTCTTTATTTAATTCATCAATGTCGATCGTTTCTCTAATATCTTGTTTAGAAACATAAGTATTAACTGATAAATTGTAATCATTTTCTTCTATTTTAGCATTATCAACATAAGTGCATATATGTTCCACATTTTCTTTATTTTTATATCATTTTAAAATGCGTTCAATGTTTTCCGTAGTTAATTTATTGGAATTAGTTTCAGAACGAAACTCATTAGAAGCATCAATAAATAAAGTTTTAGCTTCTTTTTTAGATTTTTTAAGAATAATAATACAAGTTGAAATACTCGTTCCAAAAAACAAATTTGAAGGTAATTGAATAATACATTCAATAAAATTATTATCCACTAAATATTTTCTTATTTTTTGTTCTGCTCCTCCTCTATATAGAACACCAGGGAATTCAACTATTGCTGCAGTTCCATTTGTTGAAAGTCAAGACAAGCAATGCATAACAAAAGCCAAATCCGCTTTAGATTTTGGCGCTAATACACCAGCTGCCGAAAATCGTTCATCATTTATTAAAATTGGATCAGAATCACCATCCCAATGAACGGAATAAGGAGGGTTAGATACGATAACTTCAAATGGTTGTTCGTCTTTATGCGACTGTGAAGGTTTTAATAATGTATTATCGTGGACAATATTAAACTTTTCATAATTTATATTATGCAAAAACATATTCATTCGGCAAAGATTGTATACAGTTAAATCTTTTTCTTGGCCATAAAAACCTTTTTTAACATTTTCTACCCCAATGATTTTAGCAAATTTTAAAAGTAATCCACCAGACCCACAACATGGATCATATACTTTATTAACGCTATTTTTATCAACAAGTGTAATTTTTGCCAATAATTCTGCCACTTCTTGCGGAGTAAAGAAATCACCACCCGTTTTTCCAATACTACCAGCATACATATTCATCAAATATTCATATGCATCACCAAATAAATCAATAGTATTATTTTGAAAATTTCCCAATGGTAAATTATTTACGGAAGAAAATAATTTTGCTATTTCGCTATTTCGAGCCATAATAGTTTGTCCTAGTTTTATATTATTAAAATCAAATTCACTTCAAAGCCCAGCAAAATCATTTTCACTTTTAGTACCAATGCATGTTTGTTCAATAGAATTAAATATCTTCGGAATTTCTTCGTTAAGTTTGTCTTTGAAATTTTGATTATTTATTTTTTTAATAACATTGCAAAATAATTGTGTTGGGTAAATAAAAAATCCTTTTTCCTCAACGATAGCTTGTTTTTGTATTTCGGCATCTTCATCGGATATGTCGGTATAATTTAGTTCAAATTGCAAATTAATATAATGTATTAAATTTTCGCTGATGAATCTATAAAATAAAGTTCCAAAAATATATTGTTTTAAATCTCATGGGGTGCTACCACTACCACCTCTCTCTTCATTAGCAATTTTTCAAAGTGCTTTAAAAAGCTCACGTCTTTCATTTTCTTTAGACATATATCACATTATAGACATATGAAACTAAAGATAGGGAACTATATCATCGAAGTGTGCGAGACAATATCTTTAGCGGAGCTAAATAAAAATCAAATATCAATAGTATTATGAGATTTTCAAAGTTGTGAATTATTCGTTTTTATCAATTTCCATAAAGTCTAAAAATGACTGGTAAATAATTTGAGAGAATAATTTAAAAACACCCTAATGAATGAAGTTATTTAGTTTAAATGAACACTTATTTAATTTTTAATGGTAACACTTTTCCGTAATAGGCATTTAGATACATTTCTTTAATTTCGCTAATTAAGGGGTATCTTGGGTTAGCTCCAGTACATTGATCATCAAAAGCGTCTTCTGACATTTTATCTAAAGTTGCTAAAAAGATATCTTCTTTAACCCCTGCATCTTGAATTGATTTAGGAATATTTAAGTGTGTCTTTAGTTTATTAATTTCGTTTATTAAGTTTTGAACTTTGTCTTCTGGTGATTTTCCGCCAAAACCAATGTAATCAGCTAATTCAGAATAACGTTTTAGACCTTGTGGATATTTATATTGACTAAATGTGCCCATTTTTATCGGGGCTTCACTACAATTAAATTTAATTACTTCATTAATTAACAATGCATTGGCAATCCCGTGAGGAATGTGGTGGTATGAACCCAATTTATGTGCCATGGAATGACATACACCCAAAAAGGCATTAGCAAAGGCTATACCAGCCATACAAGAAGCGTTGGCCATTTCTTCCCGAGCTTTTACATCTTTTGCTCCGTTAGTGTAGGCACTTGGTAAATATTTAAAAATTAAGCGAGCAGCTTCACGAGCAGTACCGTTAGTGTAATCACTTGCCATCGTTGAAGCTAGAGCCTCTAATGCATGGGTTAAAGCGTCAATGCCACTAGCGGCAGTTAATCCTTGTGGCACATTCATAGTTAAATCTGGATCAATAATTGCCATTTTTGGTAGTAATTCGTAATCGGCCAGCGGATATTTAATGTGATTACGATTGTCGGTAATAACCGCAAATGGAGTAACCTCACTACCAGTTCCGCTAGTTGTCGGAATGGCACAGAAATAAGCTTTGTCACCCATACGAGGGAACTTAGCAATACGTTTACGAATATCCATAAAACGCATGGCTAAATCTTGGAAAACTACTTCAGGATGTTCATACAGCACTCACATGATTTTAGCGGCATCAATTGGTGAACCGCCACCGATAGCAATGATTAAATCTGGTTGAAATGTTCGCATTGCTTCGGCTCCAGTTTGAGCAGTTTCAATACTAGGATCAGGTTCTACATCAAAAAAAGTAGCATGCTGAATCCCCATTTCATCCAAATACTTAGTTACTTCTTTGGTAAAACCAGAATAGTATAAAAATTTATCAGTCACAATGAAAGCTCGTTTTTTGTTGTAAACTTCCTTAAATTCACGGCAAGCAATCGCCAACGAACCTCGCTTAAAATATACTTTTTCTGGTACACGATATCACAACATGTTTTCCCTCCTGCAGGCGACGATTTTAGTATTTAATAGATGCTGAACACCAACGTTTTCGCTAACGGCATTACCGCCCCAAGAACCACAACCTAATGTTAACGATGGTTTTAATTTAAAATTAAATAAATCACCAATGCCACCTTGAGATGATGGTGTATTTACCAAACATCGACCCGTACGCATACGAGTTTGTCAAATTTGAATTTTTTCATAATCAGTTTCGTGGTTAATGAATAAAGAAGTAGTGTGCCCTAAACCACCTTGTAGGATTAAGTGATCAGCTTTGGTAATCGCTTCCTCAAAGTTTTCCGCTTTGTATAAAGCTAAACAAGGGCTTAATTTTTCGTGAGCAAAAGGTTCTTTTGCAAAATCAGTTGCTGTTACTTCAGCGATTAACACTTTAGTAGTTATGGGTACGTTAACACCAGCCATTTTAGCGATTGTGAAGGCAGATTGCCCAACAATTTTCGGATTTAGAGATCCGTTAACGATAAGAGTGCTACCAACTTTTTGGGCATCTATCGCACTTAAAACGTAACCGCCTTGATAAATGATTTCTTTCTTAAATTCGTTATATACATCTGCTAAGACAATTGCGGATTGTTCGCTCGCACAAATCATACCATTATCAAAAGTTTTAGACATTAAGATACTACTAGCCGCCATCCGAATATTCGCACTACTAGCCACGATGGCTGGTACATTACCAGGACCAACTCCAATGGCGGGTTTTCCTGAACTATAAGCAGCACGCACCATGCCAGGACCACCAGTCGCTAAAATCAAATCAGCTTCGTGCATAACTTGATTAGATAATTCTAAGGAAGGCTCATCAATTCAACCAATAATATTTTCGGGAGCTCCAGCTTTAATGGCAGCATCTAGCATAATTTTTGCAGCTGAAATAGTACAATTTTTAGCTCTAGGGTGTGGACTAATAATTAACCCATTACGAGTTTTAAGAGCGATTAATATTTTGAAGATAACGGTCGAAGTTGGATTAGTGGTAGGAATAATGGCTGCGATTACTCCAATTGGTTCAGCGATTTTGGTTCATCCAAAAGTAGCGTCTCTTTCAATAATACCGCATGTTTTCGTATTCTTATAGGCATTATAGATATACTCAGCAGCATAATGATTTTTAATTACTTTATCTTCAATAATTCCCATTCCAGTATCACGTACAGCCATTTTTGCCAACGGAATACGGGCTTTATCAGCTGCTATTGCCATTGCTAAGAAAATTTTATCCACTTGTTCTTGCGTGTACGTTGCAAAAATTTTCTGAGCTTGACGAATTTCATTTATCTTTGTCTGTAAGGTTTTAGCATCAACGACATTATTTGTCAAATTGCCATCTATTTTTTGTTTATCCATAATGTATTAATTGTAATCTATTTTTATTAAATAAAATCTAACCTGAATTTTGGAATTTGGGTGGCGTGTTTTTTAATTTAGGTATGTATAATTCTCCCATGCAATTTCATAGGGGGGGGATTGATTCACTAGTGCACTAAGCACCATTTTGTCTTCTTTTCTAAAAACAAGATTTCTTTCTAGAAATCTTGTTTTTTGCTACTAATTTTCAATGAATAAGGAAATAAATATAATGAAATTAAAAAATATATGAGGTGTTTCGGGATTAATGTTGGTGGGAGTTGCTACTAGCGTTCCAATTACATTAACGACTAGCTGTGTGGAAAAGAAGGACTGAACTTTTAACAGTTTAAATGATGTCGATAATTATTGGAAAAAGCATGAACAAGGTGTCTCGGAAAGCTATCTGTTCGGTTATGAAACATACCAAGATGATTGTATTTTTATTAAAAATAATGTAAATTTGCAATTGTTTATAAATAGTGCACTTTATCTCGCGTTAACGGTAATCCCAAAGCAACCAATTAAGTCTTCTGGCTTGGAGTTACACATCAAAAACAAAACAACCGCAGAAATCGATTGTAAAGTTTCTGCAGGGGTAGAACCAATGGTAAGAGATTCTAAGTCTGCAGAAGATACTACAATCAATAGAAAAACGATTATTAGTTACGACAATTTTATTGTTTCTGTAAAAACATATAACAACGGGACTCTTGGTGATAGTGGTAGTTTTGACCTTAGCAAAGGACCTTCCCAGAAACATCAAGTCACTGCATATTTTGATAACAATTTAAGGGGATTGCAGGCTGCTTTTATTGGTTTTCCGCGTCAATTAAGTTTCTTTGACGAAACTACGATGCAATATGAATTTACGATGCCACTTAATGGATATGATTGGACTAATCATATAGTGATGGGTGAAACCGACACTGGAGAAAAAATATATTAGTTTGTCGTTTAATTAATTTTTTAATTCAAATTATCTGCTTAAGTGTTATTTTTGGTCCCATTTTATTTGACCTATCTTTGGTCTTTAAATCTTTTTTCTTTAGTTTGTAATATAATGTAGGGAACTAATCGGAATATATAACACTTTAATGATGAAACCAGAACAGTCTTGGTTATTGAAAGACACAGATTCAAATTTACGTAAACCAACCACAGAATTAGTTTTTCCTATTCCAACTGATGAACAGGAATTGATTGATCGGATGATAGCATACATTGATGCATGCTATCACCAGAAACATAAAGAATTTGATATTCTTCCTGGAATTGCATTAGCAGGACCACAAGTAGGGTTATTGAAAAAAGTGATATACATTCATTTTAGTCGTGGCGAACAAGAATATAAATACTTAATTGCTAATCCTAAAATTATTGCCGAATCAACGGTTTGGGCATGTATTAGTGATGGCGAAGGTTGTTTAAGTGTAGAAACTAATCATAAAGGTATTGTCAAACGAAAAAATAAAATTATTGTCAAGGCATATGATATATTTGGACAAAAAGATATTACGATCAATGCCGATGGTATATTAGCAATTTGTTTGCAACACGAAATGGATCACTTGAACGGAATTCTTTATTATGATCGAATTGATAAAAACAACCCGACAGAAATACAACCAGATTGAATCAAATATTAAAATTGAAGAAAGAAAAAAATATGCAAAGTAAAGAAATAAATCAAATCGCAACATATATCTATGCATTAGGCGGCATTGAAGAAATTGGTAAAAATATGTACGTCATTGAACATGATGACGAAATATACATTATTGATTGCGGTATTAAATTTGCTGATGAAAATATTTTACTAGGTGTAAATGCTATCATTTGTCCATTCGATTATTTAGTCGAAAATAAAGATAAAATTAAGGGATTGATTGTCACTCATGCTCACGAAGATCATATTGGTGGAATTCCGTATCTACTAAAAACCATTGCGATCCCTAAAGTTTATGCAGCTAAACTAACGATCGGAATTATTTCTAAAAAATTAAAAGAACATAAAGATTTATTGCCATATCATTTTGAGGAATTTAGCGACGATACTAAAATTAATAGTAAGCATTTTAAAATTGAATTTTTTAGAGTTTGTCACTCTATTCCCGATGCTTTTGGTGTATATTTAGAAACCGTTAATGGGAAAATTGTATCAACTGGTGATTTCCGGTTTGATTTTTGTACGCAAGGCGATGAATCTGACATATTAAAAATGGCTGATTTAGGTAGACGAGAAATAGATGTACTCCTTTGTGAATCAACCAATGCCGACACACCTGGTTTTAGTATGAGTGAACGCTTTATCATTGACGAACTAAGACGTTTAATTCTGAAAGCCAAAGGTCGCGTTATTCTGTCTACTTTTGCTTCTAATCTAGGAAGAATTGAGGAAGTGATCGAAATCGCTGTAAAAGCTGACCGTAAGATTTGTTTGTGTGGTCGTTCCATGGAAACCAATATTGAAACTTCCATTAGCGTTGGTTTTTTAAATGTTAACCAGTCTTGTTTTATTGAACCACGTGATGTGAATCAATATAAGGACAATGAAGTAATTATCCTTTCTACTGGTTCACAAGGGGAAGAAATGGCAGCTTTAAGTCAAATGGCCAACGGAAAACACAATTGAATTGTGCTAAAGCCGACTGATACATTAATATTGTCTTCTAATCCCATCCCAGGAAATTATGCAGCCGTAGAACAATTGGTTAATAAATTTTATCGTACTGGTATGACGATTATTCAAAATACTCCTACCCGTAAAATTCATGCGTCTGGTCATGCTACCAAGCAAGAGCAACAATTAATGTTCAAATTAATTAATCCGCAATATATTGTTCCAATCCATGGTGAATATAAAATGTTAAAAGCTTTAAAAATAAATGCGGTTGAGTCTGGGGTGAATCCGCTTAATATTATTCAAGTAGTTAACGGTCAAAAAATTCAACTTTTAAATCATGTTGCCACAGCTACTGAGCAATTTATTGACAGCGGTGAAGTTTATGTCGATGGTAATAAAATTAATTCTGATTCAACTGGGGTTTTAAAGTACCGTCGTGTTTTATCACAGGATGGTATTTTTAATATCACGATGTTAATCAATCGTGAAAGTAAGAAAATTACCGAATTACCAGTGATTGCGACCCGTGGTTCTTTTTATGCAAAAACATCAACACCACTTATCACTAAAATTGCTTATTCTATTAAAGAAAATGTGGAAAACGCGATGAATCGTCGCGATCATACCATTAACAATAATGAAATCCGTCGTATTGCCGAAAATACCACCGAGTTTTTTGTTTGAAAAAACAAAAAGAAAAAGCCGTTGGTGCGCACGACTGTATTTGATGTTTAGTTTTTAGTTTAAGATGACTGTGAACTTTCGGTTTTATTTTTATTAAGTTCTGCCTCTTGTTGACGACGCGCGGCTGCTTCAAATTGTTTTTTAATGGCTTCGTGGTCTACTTTGATTTTATAAAAACGCCGAATCAATTCATTCGCTATTTTATCTTCTAAGATGACACTACGGATGCCTTCAAATTTATTTTTATCTTCCTTGTATTGTCTAATTGATTGATTACTAAATTTATAATATTGCTCTAAAGAATCATTAACATCTTGATCACTAACGGTAATATTTCATTCTTTGGCTAATTCTTCAAAAACCATTTTTTTGATAATTACTTTTTTGGCGATTTCGTTAATTACTTCTGCTTTTTTATCAGGGAATTGATTGACTAAATGTTTGGCAATATCTTGAATTTCTTCATCATCAAAAGTAACTTCGAAACTGCGAACCACTTCTTCCATAATAGCATTAAATAAATTGTCTCGTAAAATAATCCCTTGTAATTTCTGACCAATTTGTTCTGGGGTATCGGTTTTAAATAGTTCAGTCAAACGTTTTAAGTGTATTTCAATCATTTGGCGATCAATACGTAATGATTTAATAGTTTCTTCTTTATCGGTGTTTAACGGAGCTATTTTTTTTATGGTTGATTTCATATTGATCCCTTCAATTTAAGTAAATAATTATAGTGTTTTTGTCTTGCGGAAAATTTTTAATATTTTCTGTATTGGCTTATATGAGAAACGATGAAAATTTTTGATTGGTCCATATTTACGCAGCATCATTAGATGCTCAACTGTGCCATATCCTTTGTGCTTAGCAAAATGATATTGTGGGTATATCTTATTCATTTTGATCATGTAGCGATCACGTGACACCTTAGCTAGAATGCTTGCAGCAGCAATGGAAATAGATTTTTCATCGCCTTTAATGATTGATTGATTAGCAGTTTTCATTTCAATTTTTTCGGCATCAATTAAAACCACTGAAGGCTTCTTAATTTTTAGTTCTTCTAAAGCTTTTTTCATCCCATCAATTGATGCTTGTTTGGGGTTTAATTCATCAACTTGAACAGGATCAATAAACACAACGGCATAGTCCACCGCTACTTGACGAATTTCTTCAAAAAGTTTTTCACGTTGATTGATTGATAGCTGTTTAGAATCATTGATTTCATTATTATGGTAATTTAGTGGTAGCGCGACAGCTGCAACAACTAGGGGGCCAGCTCATGAACCCCGACCAGCTTCATCAATTCCGACAATGCTTTTGTAACCACGAATACGGTATTTATTTTCAAAAGCATACAT
Organism: Mycoplasmataceae bacterium; assembly: GCA_031278855.1. Classification (GTDB taxonomy): domain Bacteria; phylum Bacillota_I; class Bacilli_A; order Mycoplasmatales; family Mycoplasmoidaceae; genus Malacoplasma_A. The sequence goes on from JAITJR010000091.1 coordinate 9,478, forward strand.
GTTATATTTTTTCTTCATAATTTACTTTAAAATTATTAATCCAATCTTTATATAAGTATTCCATGGCACGATCTTTATTAGGATGTAAATCTTTTGATAAGAATTGATACTTTAAGCAAATGAAATTTAAGAAATTATTAAAATCAAATGGAGCCAAAAAATTGTATCTTTTACGAAATGAATCTTCATAATATTTCGATAAATAAGTAAACCCTCACTCAACCACTTCATTTAATGGTAATATTTCTTTTTTAATGACTCCAATTAAGGCTAATTTATACCCATCTTCTGGTTGAACGATTTTTTTAATTAAAACTCCTGGAGTATCATAAAGCAAATAATTATCATTAATGCGCACTAATTGTTTATTGCGTGTAACACCAGGACGGTTGGCAACTACTAATTTATTTCTTGAACTAAGGAAATTTATTAATGATGATTTACCGACATTTGGTAGTCCTACTACAATAATATGAAATTCAGGATTTATGAGACCCCTTCGTTTTAAGGATTCTTTTTTAGCAAAAAAAATTTCGTTTAATTTATCAATAATTTGATTTTTAAATTTTTTATCTTTAATTGATCCTATTAATGTATGGGAATTATTTTTTGCTGATTTTAAATTGGCCAAATCCTTTTTTAATGCAATCGTTAATTTAGGCTTATTAAATTTTTGGGTTAATTCAATATTACTAGAAGTAATTATTGCTCTTGCATCAACAACTTCAATCATGGCATCAGCATGTGAAATATGATGAATATCGCCCAGAGCTTTAGCCATATGGCCTGGGAATCAGTTAATTGGCATAAATTAATCAATCGACCCTTGTCGATAAACTTTCATGTAGCCATCAACATCGCTGACGGTTGTTACTGTAATTAGGGCTTTTTCATCAACTTTACGAACATGACGCACTAGGTTTGGTACTTCGATATACATGCAAATAGTTCATAGAATGTTTTTTTCTTTTAAACTATAAGCACCAATACCACGAGAGATAGTCATCGAATGAGTAAATTTAGAGGCAAACAATTGGTCACGAATATTCATTAAATGTTCGCTAATGATTTCCACTTTTACAATCCGATGTAAAGGGAAGATCCGATTTAATAGTAATCCAAATATTACGACAGATAAAAATGATGCCACTAAATTAGCTGATAGAAAAAATGGGAAGTTATAGCCTTGTACATTCACTAGGCCCGCAGAGATATATGATCCAATAATCGAACCGACTACCATCATGGATGAATTAATGATAATCATTAGTCCACCCAGTGGTTTGTGCTTGACTGACGAGTGATAAATGGAAATAAAATCACCACCTGCACTACAACCACCGATGATGTATAAGATCGAGTAACCCAATGATGAAATTAAGCCGTAACTAATAGCATAAATAAATAATAGTAAGCCTTTATACGGATCATAATCAGGGTTAAAAATTTGGTCGGCTTTATATGAACCATTAACGCCATATGCTTCATATCAAAACGGAATGTTATAGATGCCTTTGCTGACAAATAGGTTGTCAGATGGTTCAAAAGCCGTTCGACTTCCTTCCGCAATGGAATTACCAAATAAGAAAATTTGATCAACCCCTGGAATATATGATAAAGCAAAACCCCACAAATTATTTACGACTACAAAAACCATCGTTAAATTGGCGAATGTTTTACCAATTTTACGACG
>JAITJR010000083.1 GCA_031278855.1 Mycoplasmataceae bacterium
TTCTGCTATAGAAATTTCAGGGTAGTAAGTTAGTTGGTTTTATCAGTTTCTATAAATCCGAAAAAAGGATATTTATTGGGTTGCTGGTGGTGGATCGAGGCTTCAGTTTGATATGGCGCCGTTGATTTTAGCTTGGAATTCTGCAGCTTTGGCGCCATGGATTGTGTTAGTAGAGAGGTTGGTGATGTTATTCATCGGGTTAGTGCCGAGAGAGAGGTCTTGTCGAGAAAAATCATTGTCGCCGACGGTGACGGAGGTGAGGGCGTAGCAGTAGATGAGGAAGTAGTTGCCGATGGAGGTGAGGGAGTAGCAGTAGGAGAGGAAATAGTTGCCGATGGTGGTGAGGGCAGTGAGACCAGAGAGGTCGATGGAGGTGAGGGCATAGCAGTTGGAGAGGAAGGAGTCGCCGATGGTGGTGAGGGCAGTGAGAGGGGAGAGATCGATGGAGGTGAGGGCGGTGCAGTTGCTGAGAAAGGAGCTGCCGATCTTGGTGAGGGAAGACGGAAGGGAGATATTGGTGAGGGTTTAGCATTTGTAGAGGAAATAGTTACCGATGGTGGTGAGGGAAGAGAGAGGGGAGAGATCGATGGAGGTGAGGGCATAGCAGTTGGAGAGGAAGTCGGCGCCGATGGAGGTGATGGAAGTGAGACCGAAGAGGTCGAGGTAGGTGAGGGCGTAGCAGTTTAAGAGGAAGGAGTCGCCGATGGAGGAGACACCGTTTAGGGTGCCGAAGTATACTGCTTTTAGAAGTTTTTTGCCGTCGGTAGTTAGAGATAGGGTTAGAGATCCAGCGTCGCTGATAGTGAGGTCTCGCTCATCGGATACGCGACCGTCAGAGTATAGTAAACGGCATTTGTTTTCACCGATGGAGGAGACACCGTAGTAGGTAATGGTAATGGTTTTGGTTCGGCCAGTGCCGTCGTTGGCAGTGGCTTTGAGTTTAAAAGTGCCGAATAGGTTTTCTGGGGTGGTTGAAGCTGTGTAAGTTAAGGTGTTGTTAGTGAAGGTGAAATTTTCTGGAAGTTCTTCGACGGATAATGTTGCACCATTGCATTGGTATTCATAGGTGGTGCGATAAGGCACGGCTAAATCTCGTGTCCCTTCGATGTTTAATGTTTTATCAGTGATTGGGGTGGGAGTTGCTGATAATACCGTAAAAGTTTGAGCAGCGGTAGCACCATTTAGAGAAACAGTCACAGTGTACAAGCCAGCGGTAGGAGGATTGTTGTAGTCTATGGAGATGGTGGTAGTCCTGGTTAGACCAGTGTCAGTTCAAGTATTAGTAGTAGTAAAGTTTGACGAAGCAACCCCAAAATCGATAATAGGGTTTGTTCATGAAGTTGTGTTGATTTCAGTGACCGATAGGGTGGCGGTGCTGTCGGTATTGCCAAGATTAAGGTTGTTGGCAGAAATGGTGGCGGATAAAGTTGGAGTAGTAGTTGGTTGATTGTTTTGACTATGTCAAATCGCATAGCCGATACCAATACCACCGCCTAGTCCAGCAACAATTGCGCTAGAGGCGAGGGCGGCTTTGATTTTGCGATCTTTATTGTGGGATGATTGTGTTTTAGTTTCGTTGTTTTCCATGATTGGCTCCTTAGTTAGCAATAGTGAAAACAAGCTTTAGCCAAAATAGCTAAAGCTTGTTTGGTGGGAAAGAGAAAAGACAAAATGGTGCTTAGTGCACTAGCAGATCTGTCCCCCCCCCCTATGAAATTGCATGGGAGAATTATAGATATTTTTTCTAATTAAAAAATAAATCTTTGTAACTATTCACCGCCATGTCCGTACAATCATATTTAGTAAAGCTAAATAAATATCAAATATCAATAGTATTGTGAGATTTGCAAGACGATGAATTAGTTGGTTTTATAAATCCGAAAAATAAGTGATGTTTATGTGATGAAGGATAAACTAAAATTAATCTATGGATTTTTAAGCAAATCTTCCATTAAAATAATTTCAATGCCATTATTGATATCGCATGCTTTATTTTTTTCACAAATTATTATTTTCCGATTATTATCATTAATTTTTAATAAGTTTTCACATTCATGCTGATAGTTCTGGGCATTTAATTCAAGACAAACTTGCACATATGTAATTTTATTTTTAAATGTTAATACAAAGTCGATGTCAATATAGCGATCAGTTCCAGCATATACATCGTAACCTTGACGTTTAAATTGATTGAACACCATATTTTCTAATAAGTAACTGATGTTACTATTAATTTTGCCTTCGTTGGCGATAAAGAAACCATTATCAATCAAATAATATTTTGTATTGTTAGCCATTATTGCTTTAGTTTTAATTTGTCAATACTTGCATTCTCTAATTAGGTATGTTTTATCTAATCATGCTACATACAAAGATATAGTGGCGGCAGAATATCGTTGATTATTGGTGCTATTCAAATACATTGCGATATTATCAAATGATATTTGTTTATCAATATTATTAATAATGAATAAATGTTCTTTAATTCTCTAATGTTTTTTATTACTTTTCTTGGCAAGATATCATTTTCTAGAACAGAACTATAAATACTTTGTAAATATTGAATCTTACCATCAGTAGTGGAGAATTGTAACGAAAGTGGCATCCTGCCATATAAAAAGTAATCTTGGTATGAATAAGTTAAATTATTCAATTCACATAATTCTTTATATTCTTGGAAGGAAAAAGGAAAAATTTCAAATTGGATATATTTAGCCGTTAGTAATGTTGCTAATTCGCTAGACAATAATTTAGAATTTGAACCTGTAATATAAAATTCTAGATTTTGTCATGCAATTGTTGTTAATTCATTAATAGATCGTTCTCAATTAGGTATCTCTTGAATTTCATCAATGAATACATGAAACCTTTCCGTTGGATTAACTTTTGTTTTTAAATAATTCGTTAGTTTTATAGATGAAGAAAAACGTATTTTATTTTCTTCTTTATTCATATCGATGGTTATGACATTCTTATCAGTTTTTAATAAATGTTCTCGAATTTGTTTTAATAGTGTTGATTTGCCAGACTTACGAATTCCTACCAATACTTTAATAACAGGAACGTTAATGTAGTGTTCCATTTTTGCTAAATATTGTCTTCGAATTACTTCTTTAAAATTATTTTGTAACATTCACTGAATATAGTAAAAATACACAGCGAGAGTTGGTATTTTTGCTAATTAGTAAAAAAATACATTTGACAATAATATTTATGCTATTCACTATTTATGCTGTATGCAAATAGACTTAAATAATGGTGGTCTTTCTCTATTAATTTGTTTCCCATCCATCTTTAACAATACTCTTGAAAAATCATTGGAATAAACTAAGATTTTTTACTCAACTTGGATAGTTCATCTAATTCATTTTGTAATTTCCGTTGAATACTCTCATAAATTTTAATATTTGTAATATTTTTATGACTAACGACCTGCTCAATTTTTTGTTTTCTAATTTCAAAAACAGATTGATTAATCTTACTAGTGAAGTCAAAAAAATCAGTAATGATATTAATTTGTTCCCCGTCCATCTTATATATTCCAGTATTGACAACGGTTGAAACACGTTCACCTTTATTGTCACGTATATAACAAATGGACGGTAAAATTGAACCAATTGAGGGTTGATGCTCAGCTAAAAAACCTACCATACCATTAGGAGTTTTAATTTCCACCTGTAAAACATCATCTTCAAACAATGTGCCAGCTGGGGTATCAACTTTTAATTTAAAAAGTTTTGGCATAATTATTGGATGGGTTTAGGCTCAAATCTTTTTTTCACATCATCAATTGTAGCGGCATAAAGAAAATGTTGTTCAGGAATGTGATCACAATTACCATTGATAATTTCCTTGAAACCATTGACAGTATCTTTCACTTTTACGTACGCTCCTTTGTAACCTGAAAATTTTTCCGCCACAAAAAATGGTTGACTTAAAAAATTACGAATGCGACGTGCTCGGGCAACTGTTAATTTATCTTCTTCACTCAATTCATCCATTCCTAAAATAGCAATAATGTCTTGCAATTCTTCAAATTTCTGTAAAATTTCTTGCACTTTACGAGCAATTTTATAGTGTTCAATCCCTACCACATTCGGATCTAATAAACGACTAGAGGATTCTAACGGGTTAATTGCAGGATAAATTCCTAAGGATGCTATTTTACGATCTAAAACTGTTTTAGCATCCAAATGAGTAAAAGTAGTGGCTGGGGCTGGATCAGTTAAATCATCGGCTGGTACATAAATAGCTTGCACAGAGGTAATCGAACCATCTTTAGTGGAAGTAATCCGTTCTTGTAATTGACCCATTTCATAATCAAGCGTTGGTTGATAACCAACCGCCGATGGCATGCGTCCCAAGAGAGCTGAAACCTCACTACCAGCTTGCGTAAAACGGAAAATATTGTCAATGAATAACAAAACATCTTGATGTTGTTCATCACGAAAATATTCGGCCATTGTTAAAGCCGTTAAACCCACACGCATACGTGCTCCTGGGGGTTCGTTCATTTGACCAAACACTAACGCTGTTTTGTCAATAACACCACCTTCAATCATTTCGTGATACAAATCATTACCTTCCCGAGTTCTTTCCCCAACTCCAGCAAATACAGATAACCCACCGTGACCCGTAGCAATATTATGAATCAATTCTTGTACTAAAACAGTTTTACCAACGCCAGCTCCACCAAATAAACCAATCTTTCCTCCTTTGACATAAGGAATGAGTAAATCGACTACTTTAATACCAGTTTCTAAAATTTCGGTTGTAGCCGCTTGTTCAGCAAAACTAGGTGCTTCCCGATGAATCGGCATAAATTTAACATCTTGAGGCATTGGTTTGTTATCAATTGGTTCACCAACCACGTTAAACATACGGCCTAAAACACCATTCCCAACTGGAGCTTTAATTGGCCCACCAGTTTGGACAACTATTTGCCCTCTTTGTAACTCTTCGGTTGGTCCCATCGAAATACAACGAACAACATCGTCGCCAATAATTTGGGCAACTTCCATGATGGTTTTTGTGCCATCGAATTTAGTGATACTTAAAGCATCATTAATATTAGGTAACTTGCTGTCAGGAAATCTAACATTAACTACAGGCCCTAAAATTTCTAAAATTGCACCGTTATTGTCTTTTGTCTTTACTTCGTTATTTTTTTGCATGTCGCCTCCTAAATTGAACTACCGTCAGCACCAGCAACAATTTCGTTAATTTCTTGGGTAATGTTTTGTTGACGGACCTCATTAAATTCTAATGTCAATTCATCAATTAATTCTTTGGCATTATCAGTAGCCGTCTCCATCGCATTACGTCGTGAACCATTTTCACAAACCCGTGACTCGTAAATCGCTGCATATAAACTCGTTGTTATAAAAATCGATAACGAACTTTTTAAGATATCGGCTTTGTTTGGTTCATATTCAATTACTTTGTTCTGCTCATCTAAATCTAAATGAGATCGTTTGTTTTGTTCCGCCATTTTAAATAAAGAGCGATCAAATGGCAATAGTTGAATATGAAGCGGATTAAAAGTAAGTGAATTAATAAACTTTGTATATACCAAATGGATGTGGGTAAATTCATGACTATTAAAATAACCAACAATTTCTTCACACAATGGTAATACCTCTAAATAGTCTAAAGCATTATCGGAGAAATCAACGTACTCAATAATGTGTTCGGCTAAACCATGTGATTTTAAATAAGCGTATCCCTTACGACCAACGACAATAATTTTATCATTTGGTTGCACTTGAGCCATTAAATGCTTACATATATTAATATTAAATGCCCCGCACAAACCTAATGATGAACTAATCAAAATTCATAAATTACGTTTTGGTTCATTTTTAGAATCTAATGGTTCGCTTTCCACTAATGTTTCAATAATGTGATAAAAATCTTGACAAAAAACATTAATTTTTTTGAATTGATTCATCAACTTCTTCATTTTTGCAGTGGCTACTAATTTCATTGCACCTGTAATTTTTGAAGTAGTTTGAATGGAACGAATGCGACGTTTAATTTCATCTAATGATTGCATAATTACTTCTTCTTTGCCTCGTTGACTTCGTCTCATTCAGCTGGCGAACCGTATTGTTTCATGTCATAGCCTTGAATACTTAAAACATATGTCTTGACAAATGCTTTCAATTTACTAACAAAACGATTAATTAAATCTTGATCAAAAGCCATTTTTTGCTTTAATTCGGCACGGAACGGTAATTTTTGCAAATAAGCAATTAATTGCACTTTAAAATCATCAAAATTTTCAACTGGAATTCACTTAATTATTTTTTCTTTAATAGCTAGCAACATAATGGCTTCATCAATCTGATCTAATGGTTGATTTTGAGGTTGTTTAATCATTAACATCACTCGTTTACCATGATCTAGAATTCGTTTGGTCTCTGCATCCAAATCACTACCAAATTGACTAAAAGCATCCAATTCACGATATTGTGCTAATTCCAATTTCAACGAACCCGACATTTGTTTGATACATTTAATTTGGGCAGCACTACCCACACGTGAAACTGATAACCCCGCATCAATTGCAGGACGTTGTCCAGCATTAAATAGTGATGTCATCATAAATAATTGACCATCGGTAATCGAAATTACATTCGTTGGAATATAAGCAGAAATATCACCAGCTTGAGTCTCAATAATTGGTAGAGCTGTAATGGAGCCACCACCATGATCTTCGTGTAATCGACATGCTCGTTCTAACAAACGGGAATGTAAATAAAACACATCACCTGGATACGCTTCACGTCCTGGTGGTCGACGTAATAATAATGATAATGTTCGATATGCCACAGCATGTTTAGATAAATCATCATAAATAATGAGGACATTTTTACCTTTTTGCATTCACTCTTCCGCAATGGTTACTCCTGTATAAGGGGCAATATATTTTAAAGCAGGAATGTCGCTGGCAGTAGCGGAAACCACAACGGTATATTCTAATGCCTCTTTCGCAGATAAAGTACGTACTAACTGAGCAATTGACGAATTTTTTTGACCAATCGCCACATACACACAATAAACATCCTTACCTTTTTGATTGAGAATGGTGTCAATTGCGATCGTTGTTTTACCTGTTTGACGATCACCAATAATCAATTCTCGTTGTCCTTTACCAATCGGAAACATTGAATCAATTGATAAAATTCCTGTCTCTAACGGTTCTGAAACAGATTTACGCGTCATAACTCCTGGAGCGATTTTTTCAATTGGCATAAATTTTTCAGCCGCAATTGTTCCTTTGCCATCGATCGCGTTACCAAGCGGATCAATGATTCGACCTAGTAAAACATCTCCCACTGGCACTGATACAACTCGTTTAGTTCTTTTGACAATACTATTTTCGTTAATATTATTAAACTCACCTAATAACACTACACCAACAAAATCTGCCTCTAAATTTAATGCCATCCCATAAGAACCATTTTCAAAGTGAACTAATTCATTCAACATTACATTGTCTAACCCAGTTACATTGGCGATTCCGTCCCCAATTGAAATAACTTTACCTTCTTCACTAATAGAAGTTACCTTAGCATATTTTTCAATCTTGGCTTTGATAATTGTCGAAAATTGATCAACATTCTTAAATGACATAATTACTCTCCTTGCTGGGCTAATTTAAATGAACTTTCACGCATTTTATTTAGCTTACTACGGATGGTAGCATCAATCGAAACTGCGTTGGTCTTTAATTTAATTCCGCCAATTAAAGATTTATCCACTAAATTATTAATTTTTACTTTAGCTAAACCCATGCCTACTTTTAGAGCATTCTCAATTGCTAAAATTTCAGCTGGTGATAAATGATAAGCGGAAGACACTTGTACATAATGGATCCCATAATGTTGTTGACATAATTTTAAAAATAACTTGACAATATTAATTAAGTCACGGGCACGGTTGAAGTCCACCAATGTTCATAAAAAATAAATAAAAGTTTCATCTAGCTCGGGTGCAAATATTTCACTAATTATTTGCTTGCGAGTGATTTTTTCAATACTAGTATTGGCTAATAAATTAGAAAAATTTTGATCGCTTTCCAAAACGGTAACTAGTTCACTAGCTCATTCATAATATGTCTGTAACTTATTTTTACTCATTCCTAAATCAAAAAGAACAGCTGCATAATTATTGTCAATATTATTAATCATGTTTATCACCAATTTTATGATTTGCTAATTTATCAATAAATTCTTTGACAATTTTTTCATCATCAGCTTTTTGAATCTTTTTTTGTAATAGAGCTTCGGTTGCACTAAAAGCGATGTCTAAAATCTCTTTTTCATTGTTTTGTCTCAGGGAATTTTCTAGACGCAAAATTTGCTGTTGGGCATCAACCATAATCTTCTTAGCATTGATTTTACTCTCGTTTTCAATTGCCTCTTTTTTTACATAAGCCTGAGAAGTAGCATTGTCAATAATAGTTCTAGCTTGTGCATGGGCTTGAAGACGTGACTGTTCAGCTTCATTTAATTTTTCAAAAGCTTCACGACGAGATTTTTCTGCTTCCGCAATTTCGTTGGCGATGTAAGCTTGACGTTTAGCTAACGAAGTCTTAGTGGGTTTTCATGCCAATCACATGATGATAATAAACAGGAATGTACAAGCAAATAAATGGGTTAAAAGCACCCATAAATTAGGTAACAAATCATTAACTACCGTATCAGAATTTAAAGGTGCACAAGCAGTCAATAAAAAAATCAATGGCACCAAAATAACGATACCACTAACAAATATTAAAAACTTTACTCCTAATTTAACCATGAATATTAGCTAACTATGTTATTTAGTCACAACAAAAATCAGTAATAAAGCCACAATTAACGCATAAATCGCTGAGGTTTCAGCAATCGCTGCTCCCACAATCATCATGGTTCGTACACGTGATTCCATCTCTGGATTACGAGCAATCGCCTCACACGCTTTACCAGCTGCATAACCCTGACCCATGCCAGCACCAAGCCCGCCCACGGCAGCTAATCCAGCGCCAATGTAGGCTCCTAAGCTACCGCTACTGTTCACATCACCAACCATTTGGGAAAGTGTGGTTAATATATCTGTCATTTTAACTCCTAAACTTGATCAATATTGTTACTAATCATATTACTATTTAATTGTTTTGTGTCAATAAGGTTTTCATCTTTAATTTCGTAATTACCATGGTCTTTGGCTAACGACCAATAAACCATCGTTAACATTGTAAATACTAAGGCTTGAATACATCCAACAAAAATATCAAAATAACCATGAATCGGTGGTGCCAGTAATCCAGTTAATAGACTTAATACTCCAACTACAGGAATAAAACTAGTTAAATATCCAAACATGAAATATCATAAACTAACAATAACTCCACCTGCAAAAATATTCCCTCACAAACGAAAAGAAATAGAAATCAAAGGAGTAACCACTTCAATTAAATTCAAAGGGTTAACCATAATTGGGTAGTGTTTGCCACTCTTTTTATGTTTGTAATTAATGCAAAAACGTGTTAAATATGATAATTTCTGGAAGCGGAATCCAATCACAAAAGTACCAATAAACATCACCATCCCCAAACTTAATGTTACCGTTAAAGTGCCAGTTGGATAATCAAACCCAACGATTCCAATTAAATTACAACATAATAAGTAAGACATTAAGAAAACAAAAAAAGGTGTCAATTTTTCAAAACGTTTTCCCATGATATCCACCACTAGTACTCGAATGTATTCAATGTAAATTTGCATAGCTAATACAAATCCACCTGAAGCTTCATTCACTTTAATTTTCTTTAACTTTAAAAAATAAACTAAGCAAACAGTAAAAAGGATAGCAGTCACAACTAAAATTGTCGTGATTTCAGGTTCTAGCGAAAGCGGATGTCAGTTTTGCATTATCTAATTTTCTTTTTCTTCATAAAATATCATCGTACGATCATGGTGGTTATCGGATAAACCAACACCCCAATTACTAAAGCAAACGGATTAAATATCGTTGCGCCCATTGTAGCATTAATAACTAACCCTATCACCAACGGACCGACAACAATTATGTATTTTAATATAAATAAAAACATTGAAAACATAATAATTTGTTTCTTTTGTCCACCACTTTTCATAAAACTAAAAATTCATTTGGTAATTTCGTATGAAAGAAACACAGTTAAACTTGGAAACGGCAAGTTAATCACAAATGCAAACAAAATATCAAAATGATGTCAACTTAAACCGAGCACAATTCCGACAATCAATCCTGTAAAAGCTAGCAAACTACTTCAAAAGTAAGAAAGCACATAAAAACGATTCGGATTTTCTAAGTTATTTAGTGCCAAAAATACGATCTCCTGCATCGCCTAAACCTGGAACAATATAACCATTACGATTTAATTTTTTATCAATTGATGCTACATAAATATCGACGTCTTTATGATATTTTTGAATTTCATCAATTCCTTCTTTCACAGCAACAATGGAAACTAATTTAATGCTTTTGGGATGATATTTTTTCAAAACAAAAATCGCTTTAGAAGCCGAATGACCAGTCGCTAGCATTGGATCCAACACGATAATGTTAGTTCCATTAATACTTTCTGGCATTTTACAATAGTACTCAATTGGTTGTAAAGTTTTTTCGTCACGATACAGTCCGACGAATCCAATGGGTGCTTGAGGAATAATTGATTTAAAGCCATCGACCATGCCTAAGCCCGCTCTTAAAATTGGAACCAAGACAATTTTTTCTTTCATTTTACAACCACTTGCTGGACCTAGTGGTGTTTTAATTGGGAAACTAATGATATGATAATTTTTAGTCACTTCATAAGCCATCAATTCGCTTAGTTCCACTAAATTAGAGCGAAAAGCCTTAGAGTCAGTATCTTTGTTGCGCATGCGAGATAACTTGACTTTAATGATCGGATGATCAATAACATATACCATGATAAAATTATAAATAAGTCATCTAAAAAATGTTAAGTATTAGTAACTATTCACCGCCATGCCTGTGCAACCATATTTAGCGAATCTAAATAATGATTTACCAAGTAAATATTCAAAGATATTATTTCTGCGGTGAATAGTTACATCTCTGGTAAACAACAAAACATTATTTTGATATAAGTTAAAGCGTTAAAATGAGTATGATCAACACAAGAGAGAGAGAGAGAGAGAGAGAGTAACTACTGAGGTTTTAGTTTCTCTTGAAAAAGCAAGAATTAGCATTCGCTAGTTCTTGCTTTTTTTGTTTCGTTGGTCAGTAGGAAAAGATAGGGAAAATCATGGAAAGTAAAAATCAAACCGAATCATTAAAATTTCGTAAAGAAGATGGCGAGCCTTCTAATCCTGATAACAATGTTTTGAATAGTGAACAACATAGGATTTGAAAGCATCATGGTAAAGTTAAAATCGCATTAATTGCTGGTGCTGGGATTGTCGGTGTTGGCGGTGGAATTGGGATAGGGTATGCGATTCCACATACTGGACCTCAAATACCAAAGTCGCTTCACATCACTGGTGTCCCACCAAATCCTATTGAAGGTGCTCCTAATTTTGCCATCACCCCAATAACTTTAGCTTGTGAAACCGACACTAAGGTAACTATCGCTGATGCTCAATATAGTGCTTCGAATCTCCCAGCTGGATTAAAGATTGATTCAAGTAATGGGCAATGTACAATTTCTGGTACACCTACCGCACAAACGACAGACCCATGTACCATCTACACCACAAGTGCTGCAACGGGATTATTTAGTACTGCTACTATAAATTTCAATATTGCCCTAAATACATTAGTCATAAGCCCAACAACATTAGCCAGCGATACAGCGCTGGCCAAGGCTTGCAATCTTAAGATTGAGGATGGGGTGCTAAGCCGATTCAATGATTGAACCACGACTGGAGTCAATACAAAATTCAATAATTATCTCGCAGATTTGGGAGATTTTAAAACCACCGCTATTCAATTCGAAGGGGTGGGGTCTATTAGTGAGAGGGCCTTTGAGGGGTGTGGAGCACTAGGAAATGGTGGAGGCATTGAGAAAATTAGGATTGTTGATAGTCCAAGTGGCCTTGGTAGTTCTTTCATTGGTGGGAGTGCCTTCAAGGGGTGTGCGGGTTTAACTTCTGTTGATCTCTCTGGTCTCGTTAATCTTAAAGTCATCGATAACGGGGCCTTTCTAAATTGCGCCTCCCTAACCGCAATCAATTTTCCGAGTTCGCTTGAAGTCATCGGGAATGGGGCATTCTCTGGTTGTACCGCCCTTAGTTCCATCGCTTTGCCAGAGTCACTTAAATCTATCGATAATGTTGCCTTTGCTGGATGTGAGGCGCTGACCACTGTTGATCTTTCTAAAACGGCAGTCACTGCTATTGGC
>JAITJR010000088.1 GCA_031278855.1 Mycoplasmataceae bacterium
CATAATATTCAGTGTTGCTAAGTCTTTCAAATCTAAAGTAATTTTCGCTGGAATTATTTGGTTCAATTTTACTAATGGTGGTAATAGCTCCATTAATGCCATACAAGGTAATTAATGCTGCAGTAGTGATGTCACCTGCAATTAAACGACCTCCAACTGTTGCCCAATTAGTAGCAGGATCTAATACGGCTATTGTTGTAGTGGTTGATTCAGTGCCGTTGGTGATGGTTAGGGTGTATTCGCCTACCGTTGGATTGGTGCCAAGGCTAATGGTGGCGACATTACTAGATAATGAAACAGCTAGTAAACTATTAGTAATTGCAAAACCAGTAACACTTGCAATTGTAGAGCTTGCGCCGCCAGTGCCAGTTAAGGTGATGGTGGCGGATTTGGAAGTGTCGTTCATTTGGAGTGAACCGCTGACGGTTGTTGTGAGACCAACGGCATCTAAGACGGTTATTTTTGCCGAAGTTGTTTGACTGCCGTTGGTGATGGTTAAGGTGTATTCGCCTACCGTTGGATTGGTGCCAAGGCTAATGGTGGCGACACCATTGGTTATTGATGAGGTTAGGCTGTTGGTGTTTATTCCATCGCCAGAGACTTGGGTGATTGTAGAGCTTGCGCCGCCAGTGCCCGTTAAGGTGATGGTGGCGGTTTTGGAAGTGTCGTTCATTTGGAGTGAGCCGCTGACGGTTGCTTGAATGGAAGAGGCATCAGTAATAGCTATTGAGGCTACTTCCGTTTTAGACCCACACTGAACTGTTACTTCATATTCGCCAGCCGTTGGATGATCACCTAATGTAATTGTGGCAACATTATTATTAATTGTGTATTTCAAAACACCTCTACTAATTGCTTCGCCTGTAATAGCTGTAATTTTGTTGTTAACACCACCATAACCTGTAGCCGTAATAGTTGCTTTTTGAGTAGGGTTATCAACTTGTAACGATCCTTCTGTTGTAATTTTAATTCCTGTATCTTTTTGTGAATCAGCAATTGCATAACCAGCACCGATTCCGCCACCAACACCAACAACTAATGTGCTTGAAACTAATGCAGCTTTAATTTTATGACGTCTTTTTCACATCTTATGTTCTTTAGCCGTTAGGACATTATTGTGCGGATTGGCGATTCCGCCACTCTCCCTTTTAAATTTAATTGGTTCTGTTTGACTTTTAGTTTTCATGCTTTCTAGGATTCCTCTAATTTGTTAATAGCAAAAAACAAGACCTCAAAAAAATTAAGATCTTGTTTTTGGAAAGCGGAATGACTAAATTAGTGCTTATTGCACTATTAGACTTGCCCCCCCCCCCGATGTAATTGCATGGAAGAAATTATACACCACCTATTTGATACCTGGAAGGGCTAAATGTAATTCAATGATTTAAAACGTCTATTTAGGCTCTAAGTGATAAAGTCGGGTTATAATTTTTCTCATGAAATTGTATGTACATAACAGAGAGGGCACTTCTTTGATATATCTCTTTAATAAAAACAAAATCTGATTTTTTAGGTCTTGTTTTTTATTGCTAATTTAAAAAACAAACGGATGAAAGGAAAGTATGAAGTTTAAAAATATATGAAGCATTTCGGTATCAATGTTAGTTGGAATTGGTACAACTATCCCAGTGATAGCAACTACTAGTTGTGCTAAGACTTCTTCGTGAACAATAATGATATATTTGTGCGGTTCTAATTTGGAAAGTAGGTTCGGATTTGCAACTTTAAATTTATCAGAAATTAAAGATAGTTCTTTTGGGTCTAACATTAATGTTTTAGTTGAAACAGGTGGTGCCAATCAATGACACACCGAAGCTCACGGACTTCCTACTGTTAGTACACAAAAAAATGAGCGCTGACAATTTAAGAATCATCAAATGCAAAAAATTTTGACACTGACATCCAACAATATGGGGGATGAAGAAACTTTGGAAGACTTCATTCGTTGAGGAACCACCGATTATGTCACGCAACATTATGCATTAATTGTTTGAGATCATGGATCTGGTGTCTTCGGAGCAGAGCAAGATGGAATAACTGGTGATATGTTAAGCATGTTAAATATTCACGATGCTTTGGCTCATGGTATCAATCAAAATCATTTGCATAATGATAAATTTGATTTCATTGATTTTGATTGTTGTTTAATGGCGGACATTGAAACACAATGAATGTTATCGCCGTTTGCTAATTATTTAGTTCTTTCGGAAGATACCGAACCAGGTATAGGGCAAAATTATCACTGATTAAATTATCTAAATTCTAATAGTGATAAACCAGTGCTGTCGATAACCAAGGATATTGTGGATACATACATTGATAAAGTTAAAAACTATAATTCAACTCATAAAAGTTCAGATGCTGCCACACTTTCGGTTTCTCGCACAGATACCATTGAAAGTTTAATACAAAATTTTAATGCTTGAATTAATGTTGTTCTAAGTAATGATGATGCACTAAATGTAATTAAAAGTTATTTTAGGGAGTATTATTACAATCAACAATATGAAGGTCCATATTGTGATTTGTATTTTATGGCAAAAACTTTAATCAATACTCCTTCAGTCGCTAAAGAGACAAACGATTTACTAAAATCTATAACTAACTTTATTGTCTATGATAGCGAAAGTGACAAACAACTACAAGCAAATTCACATGGATTAAGTATTTTTTTATCGAACTCGGTTTGGGTTAGTTCCAATGAATATACTTTTGAGCAATATATAAATGTCATTAATTCTTGACCAGAGGATCTAAAAGCACCATTCCAAAAGTACATAAATTTAATTAATTTATTGGCAGTCATTGAGATTTAAGTGTTGTTTGCTAAACGCGTTTTTTGATTTAGTTTAGTTTCAATTTTAGGAATATTAAATCGTAACTATTCACCGTGAATTAATTAAATTTAAAATCGTTAACTCAAATTTGATTTATCGCCGTTCACAAATTAATACGTCTTTTTAAATAGTTACGAAGATACACTCTAAATATTTGTCAAAAACGATATTTCTTTGAAAAAAAATAAAATATTTTTCAGCTCAGCATTTAATCATTTGACAACGATTCATTACAAAAAAGGCTGATTTTTCGGCATTTGTGTGTATGTATGGTCATGAGAATGATTTTTTTCTCGGTGAATAGAGAGAAAAATCGGGCACCGAGAAAAATTCTTATTGTGAATAAATTATCTATAATCTCTCCCATGCAATTTCATAGGGGGGGGGCAAAGCGAATGGTGCACTAAGCACCATTTTGTCTTCTTTTCTAAAAACAAGAGTTCATCTTTGAGCTCTTGTTTTTTGCTATTAATTTTCAAAATAAGAGAGAAACAAAAAATATGAAACTAAAAAAATGATGAGGCATTTCAGCACTAATGCTAACTGGAATTGGAACTGCTATTTCGATTACATTAACTACTAGTTGTGCCGAAAAGAAAGATTGAACTTTTAATAATTACAATGAGTTTGATAATTATTTACAAAAACATAAACAAGATGTTTCGGAAGCTTATATTTTTAGTAGCACACCAAATCAAACAGATTATGAATTTCTTAAAAAAAATATGAACCTTCAATTCTTTGTTAATAGCAATTTATTCACAATTTATTTCAATTTATACACGGAAACGTCTGCTATCAAAATAGAATTACACATCAGAAATAAAACAACCGTAGAATTTGATTGCCACGAAAATAATTTAGACATAATAAAAGGAACTATTATGTATGATGATTTTATTCTTACGTTGAAAGATAGAAAATCAGACGATGAAATAATTTATGATTTTAAAACAGCCATATCTCAAACTCATTATTATGGTTTGGCACTTGCACCTTATACTATAGGTCAATATTTGGATTTCTACTACTATGTTGGTGATGAACCACGTTCTTTTGGGTCGATTTTATCTCCATACGATTGAACTAATCATTTTGTGTTTGGTACGATAAATTAAAACCAATAGGTAACTATTCACCGACGCGTACGCGCACATACATGCGACTATATTTAGCAGAGCTAAATAAAAATCAAATATCGATTGTATTGGGAAGATTTCAAGGTAGTGAATTTGTTGGTTTTATCAGTTTCTATAAATCCAAAAAACGATTGATATTTACAAAAGTAAATATAAGAATATTATTCCCTCGGTGAATAGTTACCAATAATTTACTATAAGGAATGTTATTTGTATAAAATTATTGACATTATGTTTCATATTCTGTTGTGTGTCGGAATTA
>JAITJR010000056.1 GCA_031278855.1 Mycoplasmataceae bacterium
CTTATACTGTTAACGCAACTGATTACAAAGCTCATTATCCTCAAGGATATGTGCCTAATAAAGATCCCGTTTATAATCCATATACACAAGATTTTTTAGCTTTGGTACCGCAAAATCCAAATTCCTATCAAACATATAACATTAAGATCAACTCTTCAGTACACAATTTTACCATCGGTCAACATGTGTATTTTTTGAGCCAACCCCGTTTCTTTGGTTTAGAGTACGCCTCGGGATTAAAACACATTGTTATAAGACCTGTTGTAGCTACTACTCACGACCAAGATAGCTTTAGAAATTGACAATTTACACCGCCAAGCTATACTCTTTCTGGAATGAGCTATGATCGTATTAAATCGCAATGAATTAAGAAGTGAGAACAAATGAACATCAAGCAATGTCGTGTTGATATTTCCCCTAACCAGACATTTAGCAACTACTTAGCCCCTGGTGATAAACAAAAATGAGCACAAGCATTTATGTTTAGTCGAAATTGAACTGATGTGGATTTTAATAATGACCTGCCTGCTTTTATTGCTAACAAAAAAGCTGAATACAGAAATAACGATGCTTGCTTAAATGGTAGTGATAATGTGCCCTGAAAAAACATTAATGTTTATTTGCCTGACCAGACAAAAATAATAGAAAATATTCCTTATTATCAAGTTATTCAACAGAGTTCCAACAATTGAAATGATGTTAAATCGATCATCGATGGTTCTAATTTAGCTGTCTGACATTACTATGTTAATGAATGAAAGACTGACTACTCAAACATTGGTTACGATCAAACCACTGATAAATTTACTTGGTTCGGCATGGGTTTAAATTACCTGTTTTATGCTGATAATATGCAAGCTTCCAGCGACAATGTTTTTTACTATAATAAGGATCAATTAAATAACATGAATCTAAGTTTTGTAAATCAGCCTGTATAAATATGTCCAATAGCCGCATAATAAGTAATCCTTCGTATTTTCCTGCATTAAACATGGGAATTGTTTATCGTAATTCACTTAAAAAAATATTGAAATCACCGCTCCCATATGTGATTTTAGGCGTTACTATCTTGGCGGATGCATTCGCTTATTTTTTATGACCTTATGTCACCAACATGGGAAATATTTCTATTTATTATGAAAGTGATACATGAGTAGTACTGACGATGCAAATTTCTTTTTCCATATTTGCTTTAATCGGAGCAACTATTGGTGAAACCAATGCTATATCAAATGAAAAAATTTATATTTTATCTAAGCCCATCAAGCGCGGTACTTTTTTGTGTGGTAAGTGTTTATCGACGTTAACTGTTGCTTTTTTATTTGCTATGCCCACCATACTCATATTAATCGGGATTGCTGTTTATGAGTTATTAGCTCATCAACAAAATATCTTTGATATTACTCAAGCCGATAACCCCTATGCAATTTTTGGTAGTTTTATTGCTATTTTGATTTTTAGTTCGTTTATATCAACGATTTGAAAATATCAGACTAGGGGCGGCATTTGAATTATTACTTGTTTTGGTATTTTATTAACTTACGTGGTGTTATATCCTATGTTGGCAAATGTATGAGAGAGTGATTTTACTGTCATCGCTAGATTTTGATGATTGTTTTTACCAATCCCGATTTGTATATTATTAACTTGTTTTGGAACAGCTTTGGGTTCATATATTTTTATTAAAAGTGAGATTGAGTCTTAATTATGATTAAAGCAGCTAAACAAAAATTACCGTTCACTCATGCATTAGTGGTTCATAAATTAAATGCCTACACTACTAATATTTTCGGCAAATCTCGTCATCGTTTGTTGTTTAATGTGAGTTTCAAAGTACCAACTGGTAGTATGTGTACTTTCATTGGGCATAACGGTGCAGGTAAGACTACTACCGTTAAATCATGTTTAGGTTTGCGTGCGATTCAATCAGGCAAAATTACTATTAATGGAATTGATAGTAAGAATATTTTAGCTCGTCAGAGAGTCGGTTATATTACAGAAAAATGTAATTTAGAAAAAATTACAGCTCGTGATTTTTTAATTGAAGCTGGTGCTTTCTATGGTTTGAATGAACAGCAAACTTTACAAAAAGCATATCCTTTACTAAAATTTTTCGGTTTACTCCGTGATCGTCTGAATGTTAAGCTTAATAAGTTATCATCTGGTCAAAATAAAGTCATCACTATTATTCAAGCTTTTTTAGGAGATCCTTATTTAATCATTGCCGATGAACCTACCGATAATTTAGACCCTGAAACTAGGGACATTTTTTGAGAATTTGTTCATCAATATCATCAAAAACACCCTTATGCAACTTTCTTTTTGATTACTCATAATTTGGATGAAATCGAAAAATACACCGATCACTTAGTATTTTTAGATCATGGTCACATAAAAAAAGAAATGGGTCATGATCGTTCGGCTGGATTAAGAGAAATGTATCGTAAATTGCGTCATAAATGAAGGATATAACTGTGTCTATATACATGATTGTCGGGTTAGGTAATTATCCCGAGCAATATCGTAACACAAAACATAATGTTGGTTTTATGGTAATTGATAAATTATGCCAATCATTATCGTTAGAATTAACTAACCATAAATTTAATGGTTACTTTGTAAAAGTAGCGGTTGAAACTCAACAATTTATCATTGCTAAGCCATACACATATATGAACTTATCTGGTGATTTTGTTAAAGACATATGTCAGTTTTATCAAATTCCGCCACAAAATATTTTGGTGATCCATGATGATGCTGATAGTAATATTGGCACAATTCGAGTACGAAGTAGCGGTTCGTCTGGTGGGCAAAACGGAATAAAAGACATTATTAATAAATTAAATACTGATAATTTTAACCGAGTAAAAATTGGGATTGGTCGATCCAATAATAGAAATATTAGTTTGGCGGATTATGTTTTAACTCCGTTTGGTAACATTGAAAAATCTGTCATCAATCAAGTCATTGGTAAAGCGGTGGAACTATTAATTGATTTTATGAATGGTGCTTCCGTGCAAGATTTAATGAATCATTACAATATCACAGTCAAATAGTATTGCGTATTTTTTGTAATTAAATGTTGTAGTAGTTGACTTTAGCTTGAGTCAACATTTTTTTCATCAATTTTTTATATTCAAGTTCCTTGGCATTCGTTGGTTTGAAGTCTTGGTAAAAAACAAAGTAAGGATTAATTTGGATTACAAAGTCAATGTTGTGTACATTTACATTGCTACAGACAAAACGGATACCGATTTTCTTAAGATTATTAACATTGGTTACGATGTTATGTAAATCTAATTTAGGATTTAGAAAATTTAGATTCAATAATAAAATAATTTGACGAGCTGATAAATCAAAATGTGATATTTTACTATAAAAAATTTGGGTAGAAAAATTGGGATCTAATAGTGATTCAATGGGATAGTGCGTCATTAATAGTGTATGTTTATTCTCACTAGTCGAAAAATGTTGCAACGCTTTGGCGGCCAAATGTTTAATCATGATCGGTCTTAAATGCTGGGGGGTGATACGAATAATGGTTTCGGTATTAAAAGCAGTCAATTTTAGTAAACTAAAAATTGGAAAAACAATTTTTTGATCACGGTAGTTAATAACATGGGCTTTTAGTTGAATTTGATTAATATCTACCAATTGTTTGAGTCGTTGAAATTGCTGCATATCATAGCGTGATGTAAATTCAATTTGAGGATTAAGTAATTGGACGAGATTGTATTCACATTTTGGTTCAAACGATTGAATCATATTTTCAAGATTGTGAATTAAGTTAAAGATATTATTATCATGAACACCATATAAACTGACAAATAAATTATTTTGAAAACTAATTTTGACGTTTTGAAATTCAAATGGTGTAATTCGAAATGATTCAAATTGTGCCAAAAGATCATGGCTTTTTCGTTTTTTTAAATAATTATCATCACTCATAGTTTTTAAATTTTTAGTAATTTGGACGTTAGCTTTTAGTAACACAAAAAATAAATCATTTTCACTCATGAATAATAATTTATCTTGATAATCTTTAAAAAAATGGTTAATTTGAACAGCAACATGTTCGTTAATTTGATTTACTAGACGACTTCCGAAAGTATGGGTTGTTGTTTTCATATTTTTTATTGAAAACCCAATCACGTAAGCATATTGAATGTTTTTAGTTTGAATAAATTCGTTGATTGCTTGTTGTACATAATTTGCAACAATAAAATATTTATAGTTGTAAGCTACCTGTACATTCATGTGTCGTGCTTTTTGGTAAATCCGATTTATATAAGTCATGACAAGCCATGACAAAAAAATAAATAATTGTAAAATTGCCGAAGTAATTCAAAGCTCATGTTGCAATTCGAGCGAAGGCATTTTCAAAGCATAATTGATTATGACCACTAAAATGAATTGACCAAAGATAAAAATGGTGTGAGCAGTAATGATTTGGAATATTTTGGCCAGTTTTGGCAAAAAATAAAAGATACATAATGTGATTACAACATAAATTACATAGCTTGTAATCACATATGTAGCAGAAATATTGGTCAAGTGAAATAATGAGAAAATACCAATTAACATGGCAATAATGCCACCAACACCAAAATATGGACTAGTATAAAATACACCAGGCAAAACGATTAGCACAATTGCTACAGCATTAATCATTGAACTATCAACATTGGTGGAAGCTAAAAAAAATGTCACAAAAAAAATTAAGCTTAAAATAGCTCCTACCGCCACATCGATGAATGGTCAAAGTCGTTTTTTGCATAAGACATGTCGTTGGTAAAAAGTTGCATTTCTAATTGTAAGAGTGATGGTAAATATTAAAATAGTAAATAATAGTGCGATCACATTACACATGAATACATTGCTGAAATAATAATTACTCATCTCCATAATTATAAAATGTAAAGTCTTACAAAAATAATGTTGTAAAAGATTTGCTATATGATTGGTTTTACGAAGTTTTTTTGATCGATAAGATTTTGTCATATATAATATTGGTACTTTGTCATAGGAAATATATCTGCCATTAAATAAGGTAGGGGAGGAGTGTTTTATGTTCAAACACAACAAATTATTAAAAAGAATCGGTTTATTTTCAGTTATTGGAGTAACTGGAAGTTTAAGTACCCTTTTAATTTTAAATAATGTTACTTACAGTAACTCAATCATTACAACTCAATCATCTCGAACAACGACTACAGGGATGCAAGCGGTTGGTGAAAACGACGATCCGTATCCAAGCGCTATCACTGGTAATAATGTATTAGACATGTCATCTGAGAAAAGTGGCACTGCCACATTTGATTGGTATGCCATTGATCCTTATTCAAATATTATCAATTTATCTACATGGGGTAACTTC
>JAITJR010000085.1 GCA_031278855.1 Mycoplasmataceae bacterium
TTAACTCCAGCTGATCGTGCCCTTTATAACTTACGTAATGCGACAGGGACTGTTCAATCAATCCCGTTAATTGCCTCTTCCATTGCTTGCAAAAAACTAGCCCTAAAAACTAATTACATTTTTTTAGATGTTAAAGTTGGTGATGGCGGTTTCTCACAAACTATTAAGGAAGCAACTGAGTTATCAAAAGTATTATTAAAAATATTTAAAGCTTACAAACGTAAAGCCTTAGTTCATATCACTAGTATGACCCAACCGTTAGGACGAGCCATTGGTAATGCCATTGAAATTAAAGTAGCAATCGATTTTTTGAATGGTCATCCAGAGTCAAAGGAAGTCAAAACATTAATTTATGATTTCATTAGCGATATTTTGCTCGTGACCAAGAAAGCTAAAAATAAAAACGCATCCATACGTTTAATTGATGAAGTCATTAATAACAAAAAAGCTCTATTCGTATTCAAAGCATGAATCAAGGCTCAACACGGAGATATTGCTTTAATTGATAATGATGCCTATTTTAAACCAAAATATCAATTATCCATAAAAGCGAATCGTTGTGGTTATATCGCCTATCGTTCTACGAAAGCTGTTGGGATGATTTCTTTCCGATTAGGGGCGGGGCGACTACGCAAAGAAGATCTCATCGATTATCAGGCAGGCGTCTATTTAAATAAAGTTAAAAATGAATATGTTAAAAAAGGCGATGTGATCGCTACCCTATATTCCTCTCGCCCAATTGATAAATCTCTGGTGAATGATTTCATGCGTAATGTGATGCTTGCTTCTCATCCACACAAGGACATCCCAATGATTATTAAGGTAATGAGGTAAATAATGAATTCAAAATTGCAAGAATTAAAAAAGATAATTAAACATGCATATGCTCCGTACTCACATTTTAAAGTTGCAGCACTATTAGAAACTGATCAAGGTGTCTTCGCTGGGGTAAATGTCGAAAATGCTTCCTTTGGATTAAGCTTATGTGCTGAGCGTGTGGCAATTGGTAGTGCCATCACTCGTGGTGTGAAAAAGTTTAATGCTCTTTATCTATTGAGTTCTACTGCTCGTATGGATATTACTCCATGTGGGGCATGTCGCCAAGTCATCTTTGAATTGTGCCCACCACACATGCCCATTTACGTATATAACAACAATGGTAAAGTTAAACGATATACGACTAATGAATTATTACCACACGGATTTAAATTAAAAAAGTAAGTATGAACGTAATTTATCAACAATGATTGTCTTCGCCTAAATTAACATTGAGTGAAAAACAGGGCATACGTAAACTTAGTTCAGCCGAAATATCAATTTATTTTGCCAATGCACAAATGTCATTTGGTACAGCTGGTGTCCGTGGTAGAATGGGCATGGGCACGATGCGTATGAATCGTTTCACTTATACTAATCTTGCCCAAGCCTATGCCCAGTATATCGTGCAAACCTATGGTAAAAATAAAACGGTAGTGATTGGTCATGATAATCGGTTAAATTCAGATCAATTTGGGATGTTAACAGCCAAAGTTTTATCTTCATTTGGAATTAAAGTTTTATTGTTTGTCAAGAATCAACTAATGCCCACTCCGATCGTTTCTTACGCCATTAGACGAACAAATTCGGTTGGCGGGTTAATTATTACAGCCAGTCATAATCCGAAAGAATACAATGGGTTTAAAGCGTATCACAATGACGGCGGTCAAGTTCTTCCCAATGTTGCTAAAGCAATTGAAAAGCAACTGATTAAACCAACCGAAATCCTAAAATATACTTATCGCTCGCAACCGCAGTTAATAAAATATTTGAATGATGATATTGTCAATCATTATTTTAAAGATGCTCAATGCGTTTTAATTAATAAAGAACAGTGGGCCAAAAAGAAACTCGCTCCAGTTGTACTAACTGCCCACCATGGTACTGCTTGCAAGTTACTCCCACGATTTCTCAAACAACTTGGTTTTAATATCAAACCCGTGCAGGCCCAAATGTTTTATAGCCCTACATTTGTTAATTCTCCCATCGCCAACCCTGAAGACATTAAATCATTTGCCTTATCGATTAAACAAGCCGAACAAATTAAAAGTAATATTTGCATTGGCGTAGATCCTGATGCCGATCGGATGGCAGTTTGCATTAAACATCACAATCAATGAAGGCTTATCACGGGAAATGAGATGGGTATTATTTACACCCATTATGTATTAAAACACAAGCAATTTAGTAAACCGCCTTACATCATTTCCTCTTATGTTTCCACCAATTTAATTGATCGAATTGCGGCATCGTATAAAGCAAAGGTATATCGTACTGGTACTGGATTCAAATGAATGGGAGCTAAAGTAACTGCCATCGGTGATAAAGCTTCTTTGGTAGTAGCGTTTGAAGAAGCCATTGGAGCTCTTAATACCACGATCAACCGCGATAAAGATTCTTTTACCGCTTCGGCTTTGGCTTTGGAAATTTATCATTTTTATCAAGCTCGCAATATGGATTTGGTGGATATTTTGACCCAAGAAATTTATCCAATTTATGGTCAATGGTTTGGTAAAACTACTGCTTATACATTCGATGTATTGAATTGGAAACCTTTGGTTGAAAGTAAAATGAATATGTTAAAACACCATCATGCTAAAACGATTGGCAATTGAAAGATTAAAAAAATCGCATGAAACAAATGTGGTGATTGTTTGGAATGACATTTAGTTAATGACAGTTGAATTAAGTTTCGTTTAAGTGGTACTGAACCGAAACTTAAAATTTACTACAACTTATATGGCGAGTCTCAAAATGAATTAATAAATCAATATAATGAGTTAGATAAAATTTTCCAGAAAATATTAGGAGTTTAGATGAAAAAATATATTTTAGGTAATTGAAAAATGTTTAAAACTGCAAGTGAAATTGTCAGTTTCTGCCAGATTTTTAATCATTTATTGAATGATGACCAAAAATTAACGAAAACTAATACAGTTATCGGTATTGCTCCGACTTATGTTGGCATGGCTGGTTTTAAAACCCACAATAAAACCGCCACCATGGTAATGGCTCAAAATACTAGTGCTATTGTTAGTGGTGCCTACACTAGCGAAGTTTCTTACACTCAATTAAAAGATTTAGATGTCACGATGATCTTATTAGGACATTCCGAAGTGCGTGCTCATTTACATGAAGACGATCAGTTAATAAATAAAAAAGTTTTGACTTTATTAAAAGAAAATATGACTCCAGTATTATGTATTGGTGAAACGTTGCAAGAATTTGAACACGGCCAGACAAAAACGATTTTAGCAAAACAATTAACCATTAATCTTGAAAGCGTGGATGGTGCTTTAGCTGATCATTTAATTATTGCTTATGAACCAATTTGAGCAATTGGTACTGGCAAAACCGCCACCACCGAAATCATTGGAAAAACTTTTTTAGATATCCGCGACATTTTAAACCGTTTATTAGGAACCCACGCTAATAAAGTATCACTATTGTATGGTGGTAGTGTGAACGAAAAGAATGCTGCTGAGATTTTAAAAGTGAAAAATGTTGATGGGGTATTAGTTGGTGGAGCATCATTAGATCCGCAAAAATTTTATCAAATCATTCAGTCCACACCCGAATACCAGAAAGCTTAATGCTATGAAAAAAGTAATCTTGATCATTATGGACGGAATTGGCTTACGTGATGTTACTAAAGGTAATGCTGTAGCTCTAGCACATAAACCTAATTTGGATATGTTAATGCAAAAATATCCGCACACAAAATTATTAGCTTCTGAAGCAGCGGTTGGATTACCCAAAGGTCAAATGGGTAATTCTGAAGTTGGACATTTAAACATTGGAGCGGGACGAATTGTTTACACAGGGCTATCACTAATTAATCAAGATTTACAAACAGGTGCATTTTATCAAAATCAAGCTTTTTTAGCGGCTGTTAACCATGTTAAAAAGTACCATGGCAAGTTACATATCATGGGATTAGCTAGTTTTGGTGGTGTACACTCTAACTTAGAGCATATTTTGGCCTTATTCAAGTTAAGCCATCATCAACAAGTGCCGACTGTTTTTCATGCTTTTGGCGATGGTAGAGATGTACCGCCCCAAACTTTAAGACATGATTTTGAACAAACGATTATTCCAGCTTTAAAAACTTACAATGTGAAATTAGGAATGATTTCTGGTCGATATTACGCGATGGACCGTGATCAACGTTGGGAGCGTGTGGAGCAAGCTTATGAAACTTTAATTGGTAATGGTCAAAAGGCTTTTATCGATCCAATTGCCTACATTCAGTCTATGTACACACAAAATATTACTGACGAATTTTTATTGCCAGCATTAAATCAGGTTGATTCTAAAAGTGAAGTTACTATCACTGATAATGACGCGGTTATATTTGCTAATTTTCGTCCGGATCGTGCTCGAGAATTATCACACATGATTTACGGCTCATCATATTATTGTTATCATCCGCAAGTGCGACGTAAAAATTTATTTTTTGTGACCATGATGAATTATGAAGGGATTGAGCCATCCATGGTGGCATACCCACCAATTAAGCTTCAAAATGTCTTTGGCGCGGTTTTGGCTAATCACAATTTACGTCAGCTTCGTATTGCAGAAACTGAGAAATATGCTCATGTTACTTTCTTTTTTGATGGCGGAATTGAAGTTACTTACCCTCATGAAACTAAAATTATTGTCGCTTCACCTAAAATTGCTACCTATGATTTACAACCCGAAATGTCAGCAGTGGAAGTCTGTGATAAATTAATTGCTAATCTCACTACTAATGATGTTATTATTTGTAATTTTGCTAACGGAGATATGGTAGGACATACAGGTAATTTGCAAGCAACGATTCAAGCAGTGGAAACCGTTGATCAAATGATCGGTAAAATTTACCAAGTTGCTATTCAAAAGAATTTTACCATGTTCATTACTGCTGATCACGGTAATGCTGATGAAGAAATTGATAGTAATGGTCATAAAGTAACTGCACATACTTTAAGCCCAGTACCGTTCATTGTAACTGACACTAGTCTTAAACTAAATGAAGGCGGTAAGTTAAGTAATATTGCTCCAACAATACTCGACTATATGGATATTCCAATTCCCAAAGAAATGAATGAATTATCATTGATAAAAAAACAATAGTGTAAATCATTATTGGTAACTGATTTAGATTGATGATTTATCTAATAACCCAATGATTGTTACTAAATCGGTGCATTAATTTGTTGTTTTAAATTTTTATAGCGCGTTTGTACTTCTGTAATAGTCATTTAAAAAGTACCTATATCAAATGATCAAATGTTGATCTAAAAAATATCTTATTTTTTCTTGACCGATATCTTTGAGTGTAGCTTTGTAACTATTCAAAAAGACATATTAATTTGTGAACAGCG
>JAITJR010000024.1 GCA_031278855.1 Mycoplasmataceae bacterium
TACATTTAAATCAATTACAATAATTAGGTATGAGAAATAATAAAAAAATCACTCAACCAAACATTGATTCAGTGATTTTTTGCTCGTTATTTTCTGCTAACACTACATTTTGGTTTTAAACCCAACTTTGGTTGTTTTGGCAGTTTTCCTTTGTTTTTATTGGCTCTACGACTATACGTAATGTTTGGCAGGAGTGGCAGGACTTGAACCCACAACAGGCGGTTTTGAAGACCGCTGTTCTACCTTTGAACTACACTCCTATATTTGGAGCGAATAAATTATAGTTACTCTTTTATAGTTAGGTGTTGCTAAATGGACTATTTGTTTTTCTATAATCATAAATATGAATAAATTCAAATTGATAGCGTCCGCTATCATTGCCTTAATCATTGCAACTATAATTACGGTTTTTGTTTTAGTTATTTGCTATGATCGCAAAGTATGAACGATTACTTTGATCATTGTAGCCGTTGTATTAATAAATGTTAGTTTTGGCATTTATATTCTTAATTCTCAGCGTCATATATACACTAAAGCGTGCTGATTATTTTGTATTATCTTATTACCTTTAGTGGGTTGTTTTTTCTTTGTAGTATTTGGCACATTACCAATGAGCCGTAAAGATTGAAGAGCTGAAATAATTAATCAAGCTAAATTCAATAAATATGAAAATTATGATTTTACGAAACAATATTTACTTAATCACCACGAGGATGCTACCAATATTTTCCATTATAACTACCGTAATCTTTTAAAACCTATTTATGCCCATAATACCATCTATCCCATTGCTAATAACACTGCTATTTTAGAAAATACAGTTCGCTTAATTCGCCGAGCTAATCATTTTATTCATTTTGAAACATTTATTATTCATGATGGTTTTTTCTTTCGTGTGGTAATGGCAGAATTAATCAAAAAAGCCCAAGCTGGCATTAAAGTTCGTTTCTTGTATGATTGATTTGGTGGTTTTTGTCATGTTAAAAAGAAACAAATCAAAGAATTAAAAGCAAACGGGGTAGAGGTAGGCATATTCAACCCACCTGGTTTTAATATGTTTAAAGGAGCTACTAATTACCGTTTACACCGTAAAGCTCTGATCGTGGATAATAAATATGCATTGTATGGCGGTAGTAATATTGGGGATGAATATTTATCAATGTCCAAACAACAGAATTATTGGCGAGATCAAAATTTCTTATTGGAAGGCGAGATTGTTAATAGCATTAATATTGCTTTTATAAATGATTGAATTAGTTTTACCGATTATAGTGTGACGCACGAACAAAAGGATCAACTAATGAACCGTTTGGGAGAGTATTTAGTTATTCATAAAGCAACTACAACAATAAATATGCAACTTTGCAATAGTGCTCCTAATTTTATTGATAAAGAAGTAATGAACACAATGTCGGCTATGATTTTACGTGCGAAAAAGTCAATCCAACTTGTGACTCCTTATTTTGTACCAACAGAATTATGCTCGTCTGCTCTAAACATTGCTGCTCGTAGTGGGGTAAATGTGAAAATTATTGTTCCTGGTAAACCAGACAATAAAAACTTTATTGTAACAGTTAATCGCGGGCAATATCCTGAGCTTTTAAATATGTCATGTGAAGTTTACGAATATGATGGTTTCATCCATTCTAAATACTTAATAGTAGATGATGAGTACGTGTTTATTACTACCGCTAACTTTGATTATCGTTCTTTTTGACATAACTTTGAAAGCGGGATCATTGTTCAATCTGTTGAATTCAATCAACAAATGAAAAATATTTTTGCAGAGGAAATATCTAACAGCAAACAAATTAACCTCAAAATGGCTAAAACTTTCCTAAATTTGACAGCTAGATTGCGTTTAATGGTATTTAATTTATACAAGCCATTGCTTTAATAAATTAAAATGTCGTTTGTAAAATGTTGGTTATTAGTGTGGATGCGTGAACCGCACTGGATGCTAACACTGATATTACAATAACCAAAATGATGATTAAACCGATTTCAAAAGCACCGAATATTATCACTATCAATCGTGATATTTTACGATCGCTATCAGTTAAAACTTTAGCTTTAACAAGATAAATAATTAAACCAACAATAAACGATAAAAGTATCGTACACAAAATAATTGCTAATTTTCAATTAGATGATGTCTCTTGCGATGTTTTTCCGTTTTTATTTTCACTCATTATTATTCCCCTTTACTTCAATGAATAATTAGGTAGCCAAAGAAAAAACCATTGTATTCAATTGAATACAATGGTAATTGACAATCAAAGCTATAAAACATTCATATGTGCCAATGACTACCATAGCACTTTATACCATAAATTATTTTTTAGAAGTAACTTTAACTATTCACCGACGCGTGCATGCACATACATGTGACTATATTTAGCAGAGCTAAATAAAAATCATGCATCGATTGTGTTATGAGGATTTCAGGGTGGTGAATTAGTTGATTTTATCAGTTTCTATAAATCCGAAAAACGATTGATATTTACAAAGTAAATATGATGAATATTCTTCCCTCGGTGAATAGTTGCAAAAATTTCATAAAATTTTCATTAATTTCATAAAGTCTAAGCTTTTTTCGATCGTTGTTTTGTAGCGTTTGATGATTATAGTTGAGAACTATTATGCTAAAAATAAAACAAGGCACCCATCATTTAATTGAATGTCTTGTTTATATATTTAATGCGGGTTTTATGGCACCAGTACCCTAAACCAATCGAACCTGGCGGTTGACATATATATACTACCAAATTATTTTAAAATATTAACGGTACCCATTTTTTTATAACCAGCTGCTTGTGCTGTTTTAGCATCCACATAAATTTCTACATCTTTATGAAAGATAACAGCTGAACACGGCCACTGTGGATCATATTTATTCTTCAAAATATGACCAAAAGCTTGGGCTTTACCTATTCCAGTGATAATTACAATCACCTTACGGGCATTTAAAATACTTTTAATTCCCATTGATACCGCTTTTTTAGGAACTAATTTAGGGTTATTTTCAAAAAAACGTGAATTAGCTTTAATGGTACTTGGCGTTAAAGTAATGACACGAGTAATACTATTTAATGAAGAACCTGGTTCGTTATAGGCGATATGTCCGTTGTGGCCTAAACTAATAATTTGTACATCTAATCCACCGTTTTTTTGAATTAAAGTTTCATATGCACTTGGCTGTTTACAACATGGAAAATGAGTATTTTTCATTTGAATATTAATTAAAGAAAATAAACGAAAATTCATATAGGCACGATAACTTTCGTGAATATATAAAGGATTTAAATTGATATATTCATCTAAATTAAAAGTTTTGATATCACGGTAATTAGTGTGATTAGTTTGATAATCTTTTACCATTGACTCATAAACTGGAATGCAAGTACCGCCAGTGGCTAACCCTAAACAGCCATTGGGTTTATTTTTAACAACTTTAATTAATGCTCTAGCACAAGCTTGAGCAGTAGTTTTTTCATCTTTACAAATAAATATTTTATATGGATAAAT
The DNA here is from genome assembly GCA_031278855.1 of Mycoplasmataceae bacterium. GTDB lineage: Bacteria > Bacillota_I > Bacilli_A > Mycoplasmatales > Mycoplasmoidaceae > Malacoplasma_A. Next base: position 3,529 of record JAITJR010000024.1, read on the forward strand.
TGTAGTTTTCATATATGCTATTCCGCCTTTAATTCTTAATATTTTTATTATCTAAATGCGTATTTGTCTTATATTCTCCTTGAGCAATAATATCTTTTATTTGGTTTTTAATGAGGTCTGCTTCATTACCAAACACAGCATACACCGATTGAGCCGATGGATGAGTCACCCCTAATGCACCTAATTCTTTTAAACGACGCTCATTAACTATTTTTTTATCTTTTACTTGAATCCGTAATTTAGTAATACAAGCATCAATGTTAAGAATATTATCAACACCACCATATGCTACGATCACTTCTTTTGATTTTTCTCTTAAAGCTACCGCTTTATTAGTGGCAGTAGCGGTAACTTTATTTTCTTTTTCTTTAATTCAGTCAGCTTTAGTAAATAACTTAGTTCCACCACGCCCAGGTGTAGGAAAATTCCATTTTTTAATAGCCCAATAGAAAACACCAAAATATATTGGAAAATACATGATGGACATTAATAACAAGACTCAACAATGTGTGCCACCACCACGAATATCTGGAATAACCCCATAGATAACAAAATCTAACGCACCTTGTGCGAAAGAGAAAGTCACATGCGGAGCAATATTAGGAGCATAATAGATCAAAGTGGTCGTAATCATCCCGCCAATTCCCGCTAACGCTGCATGAAATCCCCAGAATAATCAAGGTGCCAAGAAAAGAAAAGTAAATTCAATTGCTTCCGATACTCCAGTTAAACTACTTACGATAGCTCCAGGAATTACAATGGCTGCCGCTTGTTTGCGTCCTTCACCTTTAGGGGCGGCAAATAACATTCCTAAAGCAGAACCTGATAAACCAAGTAATCCAAAAATATACGCAAAATTAGTATATTGTCCTGGAGCAATTTGTACTCCTTGTTGTTTAGAAGAATACATAATGTCTTGAATCGTAATCGTATTCGAAACACCTTGAATAGTGTGAGCCCCAATTAATCTAGTGAAATAAATCTGCATATTAATATCGCCAGTAATTTTACTAGCGGCCATGTCACCAGCTAATTGATAGGCAGTAATATGCAAATCGGTGCCGTTGGCTTTAAACATTTCAAAACCAGTATCAAATTGGCCGCCGATATTAGTAAACCATAGCATGGTATTTACAACATGGTGCATCCCAAACGGAACTAAGGCTCGATTGAGAATACCATAAACTAGCGAGTTTATTCCACCATACTGCCCGCCATATTGAAGACCTTCGCCTAAATAAAATAATCCCTGTCCTACAAGTGGCCAAGTAATAGCAAAAATCATGCTAAATATAATCATGGTTGCAAAAGTAATAATTGGAATAAAACGTACGCCACTAAAGAAAGCAATAGCATAATGTAATTGAATATTTTTAAAACGATTGTAAAGAAACGCTACTACAGCTCCAACTAAAATACCACTAAACACCGATGTAGATAAAGTATTGAACCCAAAACTCTGGGTAAAGATCGCTTGGAACTTTTCGGGAGTAAAGTTGTATCAAAGAAAATGATAATTCGGATCATTACCGTGCGGATTAATAATCAGAGCTGTTTGTAGTAACAAAAAAACAAAATATCCCACAACTGAAGATAAAGCAGCCGTGCCAGAATCTTTGGTAAACGTAATAGCAACCGCGACAGCAAACAATAAAGGTAATATGGCAAAAATAATATTCCCAGTTTGCATCAACACATTACCAATAGTTTGTCCGATGACACTTGCTGTTTGAGAATGGATTGTCGCACCAATTCCTAAAGCCAATCCTGCAACTGGCAACATAGCAATGGGTAACATTAATCCGCGTGATAATTTAGCAATAACTTCTTTAAATTTACCACTATTCTGCTTTTTAACGGGAGACACTTCTCCAAAAGAAAATTGCTTTTGCTTGCTCATAATCATCTATGTATTTGAACTAATTTTTACTTTAATAGGATCAGACACTAATTTTAAGTTACCAAAATTATAAGCAGAATTATCATAAAAAGTAATGTTGGTTTCTATGTATAAATCAAACGAATTGTGTTTTGTCCCAACATCATTAGGAATGGTTCTACAATTTAATCAATCCTCGGTTGGATCAATATAGAAATATTGTTCCATAATGGAAAAATTTGGATCGGTGTGAATTTCTCATTGTGCCGTACCAACTGGGGCAGGCTGATATTCCTCTGGATCTCCAGAATATGGAGCAAAATAGTATTGGTCTAATAAAGTGATATTTTTAGCTCCATTATGATTTTTAATCTGAATTTTGATGTTTTCACTAGCTAAATTAGTTTGTGGGGTTTGATTAGTCATGATAGTCAA
>JAITJR010000069.1 GCA_031278855.1 Mycoplasmataceae bacterium
GGTTACATCGGATGAAGATGTGTCAAATTCGATGCGTCGTAAATTCGTACAGCCGGAGAAGGCAAAAGAGACGATGGAGAGATTGTTAGAAGGAAGAACGAATTGGAGTGTATTAATTGAAACAGAACTACCAGCCTTTAAATACGCACAGTCAAGGAAGGCACTTCTACCGATGGAGGAGATATCAGCAATCCTAAAGGTATTGGGAATTTTGCCACCAACACTTCAATTACCGCTTTCAAGGGCTGTGATAAAATCATTATCTTTACCACTGACACGGCTTAAAACGCCATCGGTAATAGTAAAATAATCTTTCAATATTCCGTTAGTAGTATTAGTGGTGGTGGCGTTAACTTCAAGATATACCTCCTCTAATGCTTGGATTTCTAATTTTCAATCATATTCTGCTAAAGCATAACCATTAAAAGTTGCAGTAAGGCGGACCCAAATAATTTTGCCATCGTAAGCTCGGTTATTAGTTAAATCATCTTTGCAAACAATTGAACCCACTTTATCAGAGCTACCCAAGGTTATGGTGTTGGGTAAACCGAATCATTCTGATGGAGTATGTGCCGTACCATCAGTGGAAGCAAATTTCCCAGTTACTTTTACTTTATCGCTTTCATCTCCTGTAGTAATGGGTAAATTTTCACCATTTTGATTTTGAATCGTAAAATTGTCCATATCAATATGACTATTAAATGTAGCCATCCGATTAACTTGATTAGGATGATCGGAACTAAAATTAAATTTAAGTGCTTGAGCTTTTTCGACGGCAAAAGTTTGAACAGCGGTAGCACTATTTAGAGAAATAGTCACAGTGTGCAAGCCAGCGGTAGGAGGATTGCTGGAGTCTAGAGAGATGGTGGTAGTTCTGGTTAGACCAGAGTCAGTTCAAGAACCAGTAGTAAAGTTTGACGAAGCATCGCCAAAACTGATAGTAGGGTTGGTTCAAGAAGTTGTGTTGATTTCAGTGACCGATAGGGTGGCAGAGCTGGTGGTGTCGTTAATCTGTAAATTATTATTTGAAATGCTTGCGCTCAATGCTGGAGTTGGAGTTGCCAAAAGGGTAATCTTAATGGAACTATGACCGCCTTTATCACTTGTGGCGTTGATGGTGATATCATGATTGGTAGGAAGTGCAGTTGTGTAGTTTAATTTACCACTACTACTATCAAAAGTTACTCCAATAGGAAGGTTGCTGGCCGTATAACTAATCTTGCCATCCATTGATGATGAAGCATGGTAAGTTTGTTCACCATCAGCAGTCGACACGCTTGGTTTGTAAGTGGGGTCGAAGCTAACGACATCAGTAGCTTTTCCACAACTGGCAATGCCGGCTGAAACACCAAGACCAATTGTGCCAATCGCTCCGATGCCAATTAATGATTTAATTGATTTTAATTTTTTCATAATTTTTTTCTTTCTTTCCGATGAACCGAGAAATAAAAAGCAAGAACTAGCGAATGCTAATTCTTGCTTTAAGAAGAGTAAAAGCGTTAACAGCTATGCTGCCATTACTCTCTCTCTCTCTCTCTCTCTCTTGTGGGTGTTCATTAAATTACCAAAGTTGTCAAGCATTATACTTTGAGTTTAATATTTTGTAACATCTTTCGGACATCTTACGGGTAACACCGAGAAAAAAATTATTCTCATGGCTATACATACACCTAAATTGCCGAAAAATCAGCTTTTTTTCGCAGTAAATCGCTGCCGAATAATCAAATGTTTAGCTAAAAAATATTTTATTTTTTTCAAAGAAATATCGTTTTTGACAAGTATTTTGAGTGTAGTTTTACAATTATTTAATAAAGACATATTAATTTGTGAACTGCGATAAATCAAATCTGAATAAAACGATTTTAAATTTAATTCTCGGTGAATAGTTACGTTTTGAATAATATGACTTACAATAATTTCAATATAATTTCGCAATGTTTAAAAAAACAAAAAAACAAAATAAAAGCAATTTTTTAGTGAAAACTGCTAATCCAGTTGTTACTAAAAAAGATTTAGAGACATTTGCAAACCGGGGTTTTTCTGAAAAGAAATTTAACTCTGGAATTGTAAAGTTTTCACGTCTATATGCTTTGAACAAAACGTGGGTTAAATATTTTTTGGCAGCTTTATTAGGCTTAGTAATGTCTATTTCGACTACTTTGTTAGTGGAAGTAACTGGTTTATATACTGGTGGTTTTGGGGCATGTTTTCAAGGTGTTGCCAGGGTGGTATATGCTGCTTTAAGTTTAAAAGGAGTTGATCATACATTAGCCAATACTATTTATAACGCTCTGTTCTGGGGATTGTATGTACTTCTAAATATTCCGCTGACTATTTTTGCCTACTTTAAAATAAATAAACAATTTGCTAAACTCTCAATTGTTTATTTATTGGTGTTGCAGGGCATGGGTTTTGTCTGGGGCATTATTTCTGGTTTGGATAACATTCAAATCTTTGGAGATACTTCGACTGTTAACGGTGTGTTAAATGACAATCATGTCCAGTGTATTATTTTTGCTCCCAATTATTTTCCAGAATACTCAGCCTCAATATCTAATGGTGGCTCAGCTTACAATTGGCATAATGTATACACGAGCGAAGATTATTACAATATTGCTGATTTAAAACCACAGCAATGAGTGGTAGATAGCATTACTAGCCAAAACATTACTAGGGGGCTATTGTTATTAGTTTATTCAGTAGTATTTGCCCTAATTTCGTCGGCATGTTATGCATTAATGTTTATTATTGGAGGTTCAACGGCTGGCAGTGATTATTTAACCATTTATTGATCGCAAGAAAAAAATAAGAATGTAGGCACGATTTTTATTATCATCACAAGTATTAGCATGCTGATTGGTATTTTCCTGGGTAGTTATGTTTCAGGTGGATTAGTAAGTAGTCATGTTAATCTTTGGGATAATGCTACCCAGGGCTTTACAGCTAAAGCTAATTTTTGGGGATGACAATACATTTTTAGTGCTAATCTATTTACCTCTCTATTATGGGTAATTCTCAACGGTGTACTAATTGATCGTTTGTTCCCATGACACAAATTAGTGCGAGTCGAAGTTTACTCCAACAAGACTAATCAAATCAATGATTATTTAAAACGTATTAAATACACGCATCCTTCAACCATCTTTAATGCCACTGGCGGTTATTCTGGTGTTTCTACTAAAGTTTTTTTAACGATCTGTATGGTGGCAGAATTACCACAATTAATTCAAGAAATTCGTAAAATAGATACGTCTGGATTGATTTCTTCTAGTTATATTGCTGACATTGATGGGCGGATGACAATGCAACGTCAAACTTATTAATTATGAATTACCGCCAACGAGTAATTAGTTTGTTTATTAGTAAGACTAAACATTCAGCAGAAGAAATTAAAAGCTGTCAACCAATCCATAATGGTTTCACCAATATTTCTTACAAAATTCAATTAAATAATGGCACGATTTATCAGGTGCGAATTGCTAATGATGATAAACGAGTGAATCGTGATGTTGAGCAAAAAGTTTGTCGTTTAATCAAATTCCCCTACTTTGTTTACTATGATGTTAAAACTGGCAATGCCATTAAGAAATGAATTGAAGGGATTAACCCATCAAAGCAGGTGATTAACTCCATAACTTTTTTAAAATCTTTCGCCAAAGCTCTTCAAAAAATTCACACCATTAAAACTAACGCTTTACCAAAACATGATTATTTTGATTGTTTTAAAAAAGCAAAATTACCGCTCAAACATAAAAAAGCTTACTGTGAATTAATTCAACCATATTTAAATATGCCTTTGGTTTTATCGCACAATGATTTATCAGCTGACAACTTGATATACACACCAAATCATCAGGTTATTTTTATTGATTATGAGTGAGCTAGAATGAATAATGTTTATTGAGATGTTGCCAACTTTATTCGTGAAGTTAATTTGTCATTAGGGAAAATTAAATTATTGTGCAAATTAATGAATATCTCTAATCTTAATGCTTTATTAATTTTTGTTTATTTAGCTACTAACTATGCCTACCAGTGAACTTTTAACATGCCATTTACTAAAAAAATAAAAAAATATCGTAAGATTACTTTAATAAAGCTGGAGCGATATTATCGATTGATTGCGTCGTAGTCCGCATTAAGCTACGTAAATATCTTGCACTGATTTATCATGTTGTGCTAAGTCAATAACAAACGGACAAACTGCAGAAAACTTTGCTTTTTGTTTTCGGACATAATCTAACATGGCTTGATATAAAAGTTTACCAACACCTTGACCACGATGAGTAGGGTCAACATAAGTGCTGATTACACAATAAATTTCGTTATCTTGCAATTGCATGCGTAGATGAGAGTCAGCATATTTATTTAATACGATTTCAACAATATTAGAATTACGTTTGTTTATTTGATAGTTTGTCATAGATTTCACAAAGATTATAACAAAGTAAGTAGAATTTATTTTTAGCGAACAAAAGATAGAATTATTTTTTATATTTTTTTCGTTAGCTGCGATGTTTCATGTGATAGATTTTTTTGTGACAACGAACATTATCGTTACTTTAATATTTCATTCGATTATTCTCACTTAATTTATTTTATATTTTTGAAACGCATTGCTTACCCTTGAAACTAAGTTTAAATGACAGTACATAAATTTTCATATTTCCCCGCCGAATTATCTTCTTGAATTCCGAAAAAATTAACAGCGATTGTATTATTGTTTGGATTACATGACTGGTTTTTCTATTTTGTGAGTGTGGATAAAGATTAATTAATTATTGTCGTAGGTAATAGTAAGATGTGTTTGATATCCAGCAGGATAAGTGTAGGTACTATTATCATAAGTTCATGTTATTTCAATAGAGTAACTACCATTCAAAATTAATCGATATGTCGAACCGTACGGTAGGTGTAAATTAATTATTGGAGAAGTAAAATATGGGTTACCACCCATTACATTAATAGTTTCTTGCCCAAGCATTTTTGTTGAATAGATGTTTAAAATGGGTGGCGGAGGAAAAGAGATGTGTCTTACAAATGCTATTGAAGAGCCTAGTGATAAATTCCCAGTATGAAGGTTTTCATAACGTCCTGCATGAACATCGTATCCAAAAATGGAACTATCTACGTTTATTTTAGAAAGATCAAATGTGCTAGATCTATTGTAAGTGCAATATCTCAAATAAGTAATTTGATTACTATAGAAAACTATTCCATCATAAGTATTTCTATGAAGGAATAAACAAGGGCTCGCAAGATCTTCGCCGTCAAATATTACCGTAACATTACCAGGTATTAGCCCATCGGTTCTTACTTCGGGTTCTTCGCCTGCAATGTTTTGGTAATAAAATGTGGTAGATCAAGTTTTTGCACCAGTGGTACTATCAACTTTATAGGTAGCAAGATTATCTTCTTGAATTCCGAAAAAATTAACAGCGATTGTATTATTGTTTGGATCAATAAAATTTACTGTTTCTGTATCACATGTTATTGTTGCTGCATATTCATAGGTGTTTTGTACATTAATGTTACTAACGCTAATGCAATTTAAAAATGCCTCATCAAGATGAGGGTTCATTGATAATATCCAATTTTTTATATCTGAAACTTGCGGTCCATCTGTTGCGCTTGTTGATCCATTTACATTTACTTTGACTGTTCCTAACGATTGGTTTCGTATGTAATTGCTTAAACTAATTCTACTAGGTGCCACATTTACAGCGACATTACCAGCGTTATAAAATGTTGAGTCAGGCACAGGTTGAACATTAACAAATCAAAAACCTGTATTTGAATTGTACTGTGGTCCAGTATCGGGGTTATCAGATAGATCAGCATCTAGTTGTTCCACATTAAAATTAGAATCAAAATTTTCATTTTTTAAAGCGGCAAGAATTGCTCATTTATTTAAAGTACTTTTATCCGAACTAACTGTAGGTATGAGGACCACACGATTAATTAAGACATCGCTTAGATTAGTCTTAGTGCTGACTATTCAACTGATTATGACACTACCAGAATATATGGAAGATATATCTTCTGCGACCGTAACAGTTGCTTGTGTTGCAGTTATATCAATGTTGATATCATTCATTAGGTCAGGATGATTTTTACTTTTTGCTTGTTCATAAATAAAAGCTTTTACTGCCGCTAATGATGGTGCGATAGTTAATTGCCCCATAGTTGTATTGTCAATAATCGTATTGATATTAATAGCTTGTAAAGTTTCATTATTTTTTGGGGATACAGCATCAGTTGAAAACGAACTAGACATCAATGGAACGGCAACGGATAATAATAAAGTTTTAGATATGTTTTTCTTTTTCATGATAGAAACTAACTACCTTGATAGTCGTAAGTTTGTCAAGTAATAGTTACTGAACCAGAGTATATTAAAGATCCATCGATAGGTTGAATGACGATGGTACCGATATAACCTTGACCACCTGCTGTTTCAGTGATGTTTTGTATTTGCATTGAGGTAAAATCGGCACCGCGAAAGTTGTTTCATCCTGAATTAGTCGGATATCGCGTCAATAATTTTGTGATTGTATCAGCATAAACTCTTTCATATGCGAGGGATGTAGGCTTAGAAATAAATATCAAAGGATTTGTTACTGTATCAGTCGTTATTGTTGTGAATGTGTCATCGCTCATAAATACACTACTAAGGGGTGTGCTATTTTTAACATTAAGAACAAAGGTTGAAGTACCATTGGTATAAAATTCGTTAGCATTACCAAAAGTTAACAGCAAATTTGCACTACTAAATTCAAAAGTAATATTATTTGGATCAGATGTGTAAAAATTGGCATAACTGAAAGGAGAAGTGAAACTATTGTATTTTCTAATTCAACTAGCTTTAGCTTGTTCAAGAGATGGCATCACATCAAATCGTTCGTCGTCATGGTTAAATAAATTCTTATTGGTAAAGAACAAGTTATCATCGTATGCAATACGATGTAGCAATAAATAAACTGTAACATCAGTACTGCCTGAATACAGTCCGCCAGGTATCGCATGAATTGCTAATGAATAACCATAACCAGTCTGTCCATCGATGTTGTATTGCTTTCACAACTTGCGACCATTGGAAGTATTCCCTAAGAAAGCTTGGTTCATATTTTGCGTATCGTTAAATGCAAAAAAATCATCGGCAACTTTGTAACCAATTTGAACATTCTCTGGATTTAAATTGATGTTTTGCGTAGCTAAAGTACTTAGAGTTTCAACAGCATTAATGGTATTTGTACTGATTGAATGATCGACAATATGATTAATAATAACATCACTCAAAACTTGGTTACCGACAGCATAAATGTTGATGGTAAAATTACCTATATAAGTCGTACTATCTGATATAGCCGAGATAGTAGTGCTATATTGAGTGATGTTAGTGGTTTGCGAACCCTTATTCCATTGAGATATCACCAAATCATTAACTACATCGCTTTTAGATGTTTGTGACGATCTGTCCAGAAAAGATCGTAGATTAGCTTTCACAGCATCTTTAGTAGGTAACGGATGTCCTTCGGTAATCGTTCAAGGGATGGTTTGGCTCCCAACATTACTAGAATTCTCTTGACTAGTAGAACTAGAATTCGTAGCATTATTACTCCACTCATATGTTGAACCAAAAATGCTATTAATATTTGTTTTTTCATTATTATGAAAATACCCCATAGTTGCTAATATCCCAACTGTTCCACCGCCGATTACGACAACAGAAGTTAATGGTATTCATAAGCATAATTTAGCTTTTAATGTTCATTTCATGATTTTTCCTTCTTTCTGATGAACCGAGAAATAAAAAGCAAGAACTAGCGAATGCTAATTCTTGCTTTTTCAAGAAAAACTAAAAGCCCCAGCAGCTACGCTGCCATTACTCTCTCTCTCTCTCTCTCGTGTTGATCATATTCAATTTAATGCTTTAACTTATATCAAAATATTGTTAATTCGCTACGGTTTTAGGCAACTATTCACCGACGCGTACGCGCACATACATGCGACTATATTTAGCAGAGCTAAATAAAAATCAAATATCGATTGTGTTGGGAAAATTTCAAGGTAGTGAATTTGTTGGTTTTATCAGTTTTTATAAATCCGAAAAATGATTGATATTTACAAAGTAAATATAAGAATATTATTCCCTCGGTGAATAGTTACGGTTTTAGTAACAATCCACCGCCGCACATGCGTGCACATCCGCCCCACTATATTTACCTTTGCTAAATAAAAATCAAATATCGATTGTGTTATGAGAATTTCAAGGTGGTAAAATTAGTAGGTTTTATCGGTTTCTATAAATGCCAAAAATGATTGATATTTATAAAGTAAATATAAGAATATTATTCCCTCGGCGAATAGTTGCACTTTGTCCCCCCCCCTACCATGCTTAATCATGTTATAATGTTCACATGCAACAAGTAAGACGGGGGGGGGGACAAGTGTAATAACACCATCGGTGTAACTTTTTGTCTCTTCTTCCATCAAAATAAGATCTCTTTAACCAAGTAGATCTTTTTTTGTTGCTATTTACAATGCAAACATTTGAAGGAAAATAAAGAAATGAAAAAAATCAAGATGATATTATTAGGGCTAACTTGTGTGAGTGGAATTTCGTTAATATCGGTTGGAACAGCATACACTATTAGTTT
>JAITJR010000076.1 GCA_031278855.1 Mycoplasmataceae bacterium
AAATAGTATTAAATCAACTTTACACATCGGTAAGAAAACAAGTAACACCGAAAATAAAGTGCATAAATTTGATCGATGATACAATTGTAATTTAATCCAAAATAATTGATATTACCGAGCCAAAGTTTTGAAAAAATCAATCGCTTGATAAGTATTCTTTATCAGGATATGAATAAAAAGCAAATATCAATATAAATATAAGAATATTATTTCCGCGGTGAATAGTTATGTTTAAATTATGATAAAAAAGAAAAAAACGAGTATATTCATATTATTACAAAGATAAGAAAATAAAGATGCCAAAAATTATAAAGCATAATTCATACTTGCGCAGAGAGAGAGAGAGAGAGAGAGAGAGAGTCAATGGAATCAGTCTCTTTTCTAATGTTGGAATCGATGAAATTTTTTTAAAAAGAAATAACATAAATATTGTTGGTGCTAACGAACTATGCAAAGATAGAGCAGATTTTTATAGGCATGTCTACCCAAAATGCAATATGGTTTGCGGAGATATTACAAATAAAACTATCTTCAATAAATTAATAGAAATTTATAAAAATAATCAATGTGAATTTTTACTAGCGACTCCGCCTTGTCAAGGAATGAGCATCGCTGGGAAAATGAATTTTAATGATGAAAGAAATAGTTTAATAACATATGTTGTTAATTTTATAAAAAAAGTTAAACCTAAAAATATTTTAATAGAGAATGTTCCTAATATTTTGAAATTTCCAATAAATGTTGATGGTAAATCAATTAAGATTATTGATTACATAAGACAAAATTTATTGCCGTTAGGATATAAAATTAATGCTAGTGTTTTAGATGCGGCTGATTTTCTAACACCACAACATAGGAAAAGAGCAATTATTTTACTTTCCAAAAATCAATGAAATTTCCCTAAGCCACATAAATTAATTGTTGTGAGAGATGCAATTGGTCATTTGCCATCAATTGAATCTAACCAAATTTCGCCAATCAAATGACATTATGCAAAAAAACATAATTTAAATCATGTTCTATGAATGAAAAATACTCCAACAGGAAAATCTGCATTAAATAACACAATATTTTATCCAATTAATAAAAACGGGCAAAAAATAAAAGGATTTGCAACAACATATAAAAGGATCGAATGAAAGAAGCCGGCTCCAACCATCACAATGTGTAACGGAGCTATATCAAGTCAAAATAATGTTCATCCTGGAAATTTAAAAGATGACGGAACATATTCGGATGCAAGGGCACTTTCTATACTAGAAATAATGTTATTATGCGGAATTCCAGAAAATTGAAATATTCCTAAATGAGCTTCCGATAATTTGATTAGAAAAGTAATTGGCGAATGCTTTCCTCCAAAATTTTGTGAATGCTTGATAAAGGAAATGCCAAGATAATGAGTCTAAGAGTATTAGGACGTAGAAGAAAATGACAAGCTCCTGGTAATTCAAAGATTTTTAATTCACCATTTTATGTGCAACAATCTGATCAAACATATATTAGAGATCGATCAATAGAAGTTTTAAAATATGTAAGAGATAATTCTCCATCTCCCACAAATTTTGTACGCAATATTAAACAATATCTGTCAGAAAAAATGGACAATTTCGTAAACAACAATTCAATAGCAATTCATTTTTTAAAACCATTAATCTTCTACGGATTAGTTGACGAAATAATACCAGAAAAAGATGTATATAGAGATGTAATCACAATAGATGGAACACAATTTTTAATGCATTATGAAAATGGCGAATACGAAGAAGCTACAAAATCATTTCTTCATTGTTTATTACGTAGTAAATATTCCAATAATAAAGCTACTTCGCGAACAAAAACACCTGGGTTATATCCTTTTAGGATAATATTTTATTTATTAAGAATGCATGGAGAACTATTAATCGACGATTTTAAAAGATGAATACCATTTATTCAATCGAAGGAAGATTTAGATAAAAATAAATTTATTAAAACTGATGAAAGTTATACAAAATTACATACATGAGTGATTAATTGTTTGGTTGATTTAAAGATTTTATCATTAACCAATGGTAAATACAAAATTAATAATTTTTATAATGTTGATGGTTGATTGAATGAATTATCATCATTACTAGAAGAGTCTTCTTTATTCGATAAACAAGAAACATTGCAATCAGAAGATGAAGAGGAATCTGAAAATGCTCGTTTTGGTATTACTTTGCTTTTAAAAAATGAGGTGAAAAAACTTAATAATTGAAAATGTTTTATAAACGATGACCATCCAACGTTTTTATCAAAAGTTGATAATAAACCATTTTTATTTATTCACCACATAATTCCTGTTGAATATAGAGCATCATTCCCATCATTTAATATAAATGATGTAGAAAACTTAATACCTATATGTTCGCCATGTCACACAGCTATCCACCATGGCAATCAAGAACAAACATTCCAGCTTGTAGAAATAATATTCAGTAGAAAACGTGAGTTTTTAAAACAATTGAATATCAGTCCATTTCAGCTTTTACAAATGTACAATAATACTTTACCATAAACTCTACATCAATAGCTTCTTTCAGTTAATTTGATATCTAAGATTACATAACTACTCATCGCGGAAATAATCACCAAAAATACGACCATTAATTCATTTATATCATTCAGGACATTCTCGGAACTTTTCGGTCGCCATTCCATAATTAAAAAATCAATCGCTTGATAAGTATTCTTTATCAGGATATGAATAAAAAGCACACAATTGATTGCTTAAAAACTCATAATCTACTAACTACTTAATTTGATTTAACCGCATTAAATACGGTCGGCCATCCAAGCATAATATATGGTGCGAATAATTACAAACAGATAATCGAATTGACTATTTTACTTTTATAATTACCAACATATTTTTATAGAAGGAGTATATATGCCAGCAAAGAAAAAAGCTAAAAAAAGCACCTGCGGTTGTAGTTGCGGTAGCAAGAAAAAAAGATAAATAATCAAACTTATCTTTTGTTTTGGTTAATAAATTCTAAAATTTGAGCCTCGGATTTAAAACCAACAAAATGGCTAACTGGTTTACCTTTAGCAAAAAGGAAAACAGTCGGAACGTTGTGGATTTTATACTTTTCGGCGATATTACTCAATTGATCAATATCAACTTTAGCAAAATTAATATCAGTTGCTAGGGTTGATATTTTATCGATTACTGGACTTAACATCTTACAAGGTCCGCATCACATTGCGTGAAAGTCAACCACAGTATATCCGTTAGCAATTGTTTGATAGAATTCTTCTTCAGAAGTAATATTTTTAATAGTCATTATGTTTTTTTAGCACCTTTCTTGTCAGACGATTTAGTTGTTGAACGTTTTTTTCTTTGTTTAGTTTTTGACGTTTTTTTGGCATGATCGTTCTTGAACTCAATAATTTTACCATCTTTTCCGACCTTACGAATATAGCGACATTTAGGAAATCCAGAACAACCAACAAAACCTTGACCACGACGGTTAGTACGTTCGACTAAATTTTTACCACATAAGGGGCATTTTTCATCTAATACTACTCGCTTTGGTGAGTTAGGGAATTCGGCATATCGACATTGAGGGAATGCTGAACAACCAATAAATTGGACACCAGTTTTTTTGGAAGCACGATAAATCAAAGGTTTACCACATTGCGGACATGGACGTCCAACAGGTTCAGGTTCAGCTCGTTGCATTTCAGTTTGAGCAGCTGATAATTCTTTATCAAATTTCGGTTTGAAATCTTGTAAAATTCATTCTTTTCAACGTTCATCATGGTTGGCAATATCATCTAAATGTTCTTCCATTTTTTTTGTAAATTCTTTATCTAAAATTTCAGGGAAATATTGATTTAAACCTTCGATGATCGTGTTTCCAATTGGTAACATTACATAAGCACGACTATCTAATTTGGCGTAACCACGGTCCACTGCCATGTTAGCCATAGAACGATAAGTAGATGGTCTTCCTACGCCAGCTTCATCTAGTGCTTTAATTAAACTAGCCTGATTAAATCTTGGTGGGGGCATGGAAGTGTGCTCTTTTGCTTCCACCGATAGCATCTTTAAATTACTACCCGTCTTTAGTTTGCTAATTTGAATGTCATATTCAGTTTCGTTATCTTGATAATGTTTGTAAATTTTACGATAACCATCAAAAACAAGACGACGGTTATAAGTATAAAATTTACAACCAGCATTTTCTAAACGCACAATGGTGGTTTCATAACGGGCTGGTGTCATAAATGCTGCCATTGTTCGTACTCAAATTAATTTATAGAGCGAATATTCATCACGTGAAATTACATCTTTCAAAGATTCAGGGGTAGTAAATGGATCAATAATACGTATAGCTTCATGGGCATCTTGAACATTTTCATTTTCCGTTTTTTTACCACTATGGAAATGACGCATCTGAAAATACTTCTCTCCATATTTTTCTTCAATAAATTTTTTAGCTACATCACTAAAAGTTGTCGAAATTCGCACACTATCAGTACGAGGATAAGAAATTAATGCTGAATGTTCACCCTTTATTTTGATACCTTCATATAAATGTTGAGCGACGATGGTAACCTTGCCAACGTTCCATCCTAATTTGTTAATTGCATCTTGTTGCAAAGTTGATGTTTTATACGGTTCGCGCGGATTACTATTTTTTTGAACTGGTTCATCAATGGCATAAATTTTAAAAACATTTTTTAAACTATCGACAACCATTGTTGCACTTGTAGCGTCGGCAAAATCAATCCCACTACCTTCGCTTTCACTCGATTGAATTAATTTAACCTTATTTTTTAGGTCATTTGATAATTCACGTAAAATTAATTTGGCATTGTTTTCTAGAATGGCATCGACAGTTCATCATTTTGTTTGTTTGAATCGTTCGATGTCCTTTTCACGATCATAAATAAATTTAAGAGCGATTGTTTGTACTCGCCCTGCTGATGTACCACGCATTTTCTCACGGACTAATTTCGATAAACGATAGCCTACTAAACGATCTAAAATTCTTCGAGCAAATTGTGATTGCACCCAACGAATGTCAATTTTACGAGGATTTTCAAGTGCTTTTAAAATAGCTGGTTTAGTAATTTCATTGAAAGTAATTCGGAAACATTTGGCTTTATCTTTATCACTGATTACTTCATAAACATGTCAAGCAATCGCTTCTCCTTCACGATCCGGGTCAGTCGCTAAATAAATTTTTTCGGCTTTACTTGCTTCAGCTTTAATTTCATTAATAATTTCGTGCTTACTTTTTTCATTACGAATTCCGCGTTTTTTTCCCGAAGGAATAATTCATTTTGGTTCTAGAGTCGCTTCGTCGAATCCCATGCCTATTCTTGAAAGATCACGGATATGGCCAATTGTCGCCATGATTTTAAATCCTTCGTCTTTTAAATATTTACCTATTGTTTCAATCTTATTTGGTGATTCAATAATCAATAAATTTTTGCTCATATTGACTATAGATTATATCAAGACAATGAAAATGACTTAAATTGTCCGAAAAAAATAAAGTTTTCTGGGACCAAAAACCATACTTAGTAACTATATCACCGCGGGAATATTTTTAGGAATTATGTTGATCATATTCAATTCATATTCAATTTAATGCTTTAACTTATATCAAATAATGGTTTGGGTAAATAGTTACTTAGGGTGAAATGATGTTTGTTATGTTATTATTGTTAGGAATATGTCCTAAGTTAAGACATTCTGTAGAAAGTGCGTTCAAAACAAAACGCTTACCGAAGTGTGTTTGTTTGCACTTGTTATCTTAGACATATTTTTACACATAAAACAAAAGGAAAAAAACTGTGAAAAATAATCATGAATTTAACTGAATTAAGCGAAGATATAAAATATACGTTATTGGCGCAAGCGTTCTTTCAGGAGTCGTATTTTCAGGTGGCGGGATTGGGATCGGGTATGCGATTTGAGCAAATTCTAATCAACCCGCTCCGATGCCAGCACCAGTAACTCCATCTATTAGTGCTTTAGCTGAAGGATCGTTAAAAATAGATG
>JAITJR010000078.1 GCA_031278855.1 Mycoplasmataceae bacterium
ATGTAATACCACCATTGCTTAAAAAATAAGGCGGATCAGAAAAAATTAAATCAATACTATTAGACTTAATTTTTTTTAATTCAATTAAACTATTACCTAGTATTAGCATTATTCACACCTTATTTTTCTAAAATTAATAAACTCTAGCATCGCCCCGAAGTTAGCTCTAAAGTTAGCAATTAACTTGAACCCATTTATTATACACTTCTTCAACTGATAAATAGTTCAATGAATGTAACTATTCACCGTGTATACACATATCCCGAGTTTGACGGATAATTTAGCAAAAAACCAACTTAAACTCAAATATTGCTCGGGATATCGCCATTTTGGCAAATTAATAATGTTGCTTATGACATTATTGAACATAATAAAAAAATGAGTAATAACTTATTAGATATTATTAAAAGAAAAAATGCATACAATCCAGGAAATAAAAGAGAACTTGCACATGTATGTATGGATTTGTTTATGGAAGTTTTTGTGGATTAGAAGGATTAAATGCACGAAGAAGAGAAAAACAAAGATATCAGGATTCTTAATTAGACCGCTTATATAAATTTGTAAAATTATAAAAATATGCGGGACAAACGTAGTGTTTTGTTCAAAAAAATTTGGCATTAACCTAAAATTAAAATCTGCAAAAAGCTAAAATTAATTTATACATTTTACTAAAATTATGATATAAAACCAACATGAAAAATAAATTATACAAACCAAGGATTATCGATAAAATACTACAACAATATATATCAACGTTTTCTGCCGTATTATTAGAAGGCCCGAAATGATGTGGCAAATCATGAACGGCGAAACAAATATCTAATTCATATATTAACCTTACAGATCCCACCAATAATTTTCAAAATCTAAAACTATTAAAACTAGATATTGATCGTGCTTTCATGGGTGAATTTCCTCGGACAATTGATGAATGAGAACTGTTACCGTCAATTTGAGACGCTTTGCGTAACAAAATTGATGAAAAATGAGAAGGTAAAATTATATTAACTGGTTCCACCAAACCAGAGAGAACAAAGGTTTTTCATTCGGGTGCTGGTAGAATTGCTTCGCTTAAAATGAGACCAATGTCCCTATATGAAAGCAATGACTCAAACGGTTCTGTATCACTACAAAATTTATTTGATCAGAAAAAAATTATTGGTGAGAGTGATAAAACTCTTGACAACTTAATTGATTTTATTTTAAGAGGGGGATGACCAGAAAATTTAAACAAAACCATTGAACAAGTACTCTTATTCAATCGTAACTACATTGAAGCAGTTAGCAACGAGAGAAATATCGAGTTTTCCATCAGTGAATACAATAAAACGACTATGCTCCATGTCATTAAATCTATTGCTAGGAATGACCAAACATTTGTAAAAAATAAAACTATTATGAACGAAGCTAATGTTTCCGAACCAACATTAAATAAATATTTTGAAATTTTAGAGCGTTTTAATTTGATCGAGTCTTTGCCTAGTTGATCCCACAACTTACGGTCAAATTTAAGAATTAAAAAGAGTCCAAAAATTCGTTTAGTAGATCCATCATTATCATGTGTGGCGTTAGGATTAACGCATGAATCATTAGTTAATGATTTAAGATTTTTAGGTTTTCTATTTGAATCATTAGTGGTGCGAGATTTATTGACTTACATTAATGTATTTGATGGTAAGTTATTTCACTTAAACCAAAATGATACTGATGAAGTTGATTTAATCGTCGAAAAACCTAATGGAGATTGAGGCATTATTGAAGTCAAACTTGGTGCTAGTGATGTTGAAAAATGGGAGAGTAAATTAGATAAATTAATCCTAAAAATAATTAATAACGGGGCAAAAGCCCCTAATTTTAAAGCAATCATTAGTGGGGTCTCTAAATACGCTTATTTAACTGCAAAAAATACATATGTGATACCAATTACTTGCTTGAAAGACTAACGCGATTGATGAGTTAACAATTTGAAAAGTTATAAATATAGATAAAATTCAATTACAAGTTTTAAATTAAAGTGGTAAATATCATAGATTAATTTTTAATTGATAAATTAGGTAGCGATTGCAAATTTATTATTGGAATAACATGAATTATTAATTTGTTTAGTTCTGTTTAACCAAATTATATTCAAGGCCTGCAACCTTTTTATATGCGTAACGCCCCTATTGACATTTCAGTTTTTATTTAGTTTTCCCTTCGCGTTCTAATATAATTTTTCTACATTTTCAAAGAGACAAAATAAAATGGGAATAATTAGTCAAAAAAAGTGAATGGAGTATATGGGTCCCATTCTTGAATTATTAAAAGACGGTGATATATTTACAAACACACAAGTTATAGAACAAGTGTCCAATAAATTTGACAAAGATGAAGAAGACGAAAAAACATTTGTTTCAAACGGACTAACAAAATATGCAGATAGAATATATTGGGCCTTAACTAATCTCAAAAAAGCAGGATTAATCGAACGGCCTGAGCGTGCAAAATATAAAATCACCAATGAAGGCAAAGAAATATTTTTAAAAAAAGGAATTAATATTGACATTAAAGATCTTGAACATTATGCTGAGTATAGAGAATTTAAATTAATTCATAGAGATAAAGAAAGCAAAGAAACAAACCAACAATTAGATACATTAACAATTAACGAGTTAATAGATTACTTGATACCATTGAACCATAACAAGGCACAAGATGAATTATTGTCTAGGTTGCACAAAATGAACCCATTTTCTTTTGAAAAAATATGTGTTAAGGTTATTTGCAATTTATACAAATTAGATGAATTAGTGTTCGGTTTAACAACTCAAAAAACTAGAGATGGTGGGATTGATGGTGTAATAAGTCTTGATCAATTAGGATTAGATAAGGTATATATTCAAGCAAAAAGATTCACTCCTACGGTCCGAGCAACAGTTGTCAGAAATTTTTTGGGAACATTAAAAGAAGCACGAGCATCGAAAAGCGTTATTATAACAACTTCAGACTTTGCTGGAGATGCCGAAAATCTTGCAAAAGAACATAATATAAAATTAATAGACGGGAAGGAATTTGCTTCTTTAATGATTAAATGTAGGGTTGGAATAGATATAGAAAAAACTATTGAAATTTATAAAATTTCGGAAGATTTTTTTGAGGAAATGAACGAATAAAAAGCCGATCTCAGTTCGGATCGAGGGCTGCAATTCGTCCTCGTGAAGTTGGAATCACTAGTAATC
>JAITJR010000081.1 GCA_031278855.1 Mycoplasmataceae bacterium
ACCACCGTTCAAATCACTGTTGAATCGCCGACATTCCCATCGATTTACAATTACGCATCGTGAACACAAGTATCTAAATATTTTACGGTGTCAGGACAAACAATTCAAGGTTTTGTGAGTGCCGCTAGTGATCAAGATTTAAACAAATGAATGGCAACAAACCAATTTAACGGGATTAATTTTGACACCAACATCACCGCAATTGATAATAATGTCTTCAAAGATAGTGAAAGCTTAGGTAGTAATGGTAATATTTCTAGCATTCGTTTTGCGAACTTAACTTCGGTTGGGGATAGTGCTTTTGCAAATTGTTATAGTTTAGAAGAAATTACTTTAGGTAATAATCAAAATATTTCCATTGGTATCAGCGCTTTCCAAAATTGTAAAAGTTTGTATCGTGTAATTATGGATAGTACGGCAAAATTAAAAGCAATCGGCACTACTGCTTTTGGCGGATGCTCACAATTGATTAGCCGTAATCAATTCATAATCACTAATGAAAATTTAAATGGTATTGGTACATGAATTGGCACTGGTAAAAATGCTTGAATTAAAAAAGCTGATAATTCGGGTAGTTTAGGTTCAGTGGCTTTCGGAGCAATTGACATTAGTAGTCTTACTCACATTAATGAGTATGCTTTTGCTGATAGCGTGAATCTAACCGATATTACCAACTGGCCATTAAATGAAAATATAACCAATCCATCGATTGGCAAAGGAGCATTTAGTGGATGTACCAATTTAGCGGAAATAGTTTTACCTGACTGAGCTACTACTGTTGGTGAAGAAGCTTTTTTAAATTGTGTTAATCTAGTAACTTTTGCCGAAAATCTAAAGGGTTTTAGTAAGCTAATAAGTATTGGTAAAAGTACTTTTGAGGGATGTGGTAATTTAACGACAGTTGCCTTGTCAGATACAATTACCACAATTGGCGAAACTGCATTTTATAATTGTTCGGCTTTATGATCCGTTAGTTTTGTAGACAATCAAACTACTAATTTTTCGCTAGCTATTGCTAATTCTGCCTTCCTAAATTGCAGTAAATTGAATCGCATTAATTTATTAACCAAAACTACCCTAACAGACACCATCGGTGAAGGTGCTTTTAATAATTGCACTGCTAATCCTGGTGTTATTACGGGTAAAAGTTCGACCATTACTGCTTTAGCTACTGCTATTAAAAATGCGATGCCAACTCCAGCGAATTGATCGTATTCACAAGCTTAATATATTGAGAGTAATAAGTTAAATAAATTGTATTTAAAAATTTATTTAACAAGACGGTTGTATCATTCAACCACGTAAGTTTCGTTAATTTCCTGATTCAATTCATTTCGTTCAGGATATCTTAGATATTCGCCACTAAAAGCGGCATTATCAACTTTTACAAAACCTAATGTACCCACTTTTTCTTCACGAGTGATTAACGGTAACTTTCGGGATTTTTCTTTTACACTGATAATCGCTTTGGGGAGCACAATTGTGCTAGGGATATCTACTTTTTTAGCATTTACCAAAATGTGTCCGTGAGTTACTAATTGTCTTGCACTTCTTCTAGTCGGTGCAAACCCCATACGATAAACTAAATTGTCTAAACGCGATTCTAGAACAATCAATAAGTTTAAAGCGTTGGATCCTTTCATTTTTTTAGCAACAGTAAATAAACGACGCAATTGACGATCATTTATCCCATAAAGATATGCAATTTTTTGCTTTTCGGCCAATTGTTCGCCATAGCCACTTAATTTTTTATTGGCTTGACCGTGTTGCCCAGGAGCATATGTTCGTTTTCTGCCTTTTAAAAATTCCTTATTATTTTCTAGAATTGAAAATCCTAATCGACGGGATTTACGATTCACACTACCAGTGTATCTCATTATTTTTTTCTCCTAATTTATTTAGGCACAAAGTTTAAGCGACTCTTAGTTCATTATCTAGTACTAATAGGTTCAGTTAAATCAGCATAACTTACTACTAATGCTTGGCTACTAGCTATTGATGGATTAATGTCACCCTGCTGTTGTGCTCGCACATTATAACATAAATTGATTTCTTGATTTGAATTCCATTAATATTTAGACTGATTAATAAAATTATTTTTCTTTAAAAATTGGTTTCTTTTTCTTTCTAGCGTGTACAAAGAAGACTAAGTAGGTAATGAAACCGCCTAAACCAATGATTGCTGGGAAATAATTAGTTGCCGCTCTTCACATAAAAATGGCATTATCTATTCCAACACTATTACCATTTTCATAAGAAAGTAGAATACGCATTTGTAACTGCATCATTCCTTCTCCGCCAGGAATAGGCAAATAACGATTAGCAGTGGTTACGACACTAACCGCACCCATTACTTTGATAAAATTAACAAAACTAAAAAGAGTATTACCTTCAAAATGTACCACCACTAATGAAGCATACATTGTACTAAATCATAGCAAAGTGGTAATTAAGTAAACGAGAGCAATATACGAATTATTTTTCCATTGTTTTAGGTAATGTTTCGCACTTTTATACAAAACACCTTCAATTAAGTATTTTTGATGTGTCTCACCTTTAGTGTGATATTGTAAATGAAAAAATTGCTTAACTCGATTGAAAACACGTGAAAGTAAATAATGGAATTTTTTACTAAATCCTGAAAACCAATAAAAAGCAAACATCATTAAATCAATCGCCATTCCGATACTTGCCAAAATAATAACTAACATCCCAGATTTATTATTGAACGTCAAAATTGCCGAAAACTGTGTCGATAGGTAAATAAAAGCAGGCAGAGTAATAAAAACGATTAAAGTATGATAAATAAATTCATTAATTCACACAATTGCTGTCGCTTGAGCTGTGGTCACCCCTTGGGTTTTCAGTCAAAACATATTGTAAGGTTCAGTTAATAAGATTCCTGGTGAAATGGCAGTTAAAAAAGCTGAAGTCAAATAGTACAGAATTGCTTCTTTTAAAGGCACTTTAATCCCTAATGCTTTTAATCTAATCATGTAAGGAATTGAAACATTAAAAAATTTAAAGAAGAAATAGGTGACTAATAAAATAGCCATAAAAATTGCCGTATTTTTAGTAGTTGTATCTGTGAAGGCACTATGAATTTCACCAAGCAAACTACTAAAACTAAATTGATCAAGTATGGTGGTTAAAGAAAATACTACTAAACCAATTACAATGACCAATGCTAAAACGATAAAAATTAATTTTTTAGCACTTAAAAACGGACGAGACAGATTAGATTTTTGCTCAATTGTTTTAGGATCCATAGCAATATGATTATATTCGGTTTAGTAGTCCTAAATGTTTTCCTGGTTTTATTATTTATCATTCTTCTTATATGTAACTTGCACTTCTTTCAAGTAATCTTCACTATATTGTTTTAATATTTCAGCCGTAACTTTTAATATTCTCTGTGATGAATGGTTTATTTCAATAAAAATAATATTACCACCAATTTTTAATTCTTTTGATGTATGCATTCTGGTTTTATCATAGGAAATCAAAGGACGTGTTCAATTATCAAATGAAAAATTGTGTGTAGCCATATTGCACAATATGCTTTTGTTTAATTTGGCTAATTCTTTTACGATGCCCAGTAGAATTTCATAATTTCATTTGACCTTAACTTCGCTATTTAAGAACTTATATGAAACTGCCTTAATATTATCGTCGTCGAGCTTGAAATCTATGTCTATCAATTCTGCCAATGTATAAACCGTTTGTGTTTCAAATTTTATTAAAGTATCAATATTGCTTGGTGCAGGGAATATCTTCAATATTATTTCCGAAAGACGATTTGCACGTTGGCTAATAATATCTTCGTTCCAAACACTACTACTATACATTTCTTCATTTAATATTCTTATAGGAGAACAATACTCATTTAATTTTTTCTGTTTTACACTATATTCAGCATTTTGATACTCACTGTTATACCCAGTAGCAGATAAATTTCCAAGCGTGTGTAAATATTTATCGTGAATTTCTTTATAATTTTCGCCGAGCATTTTTCCCAATTTGATGTCAATGTTTGTGGCATAATATGTTCAATGGTTAAATTTTCAAATTGTATTTTCTCTTTGCTTAATTTCCCGTTCACATTATTTTCGATCTTTTCAAGCAAAAATTTAGCAGCCGCACCTTTCGTGTAAATATTTTCTTCTTGTAATGAAGTTTTGAATTTTGTATCACTTGGAAATTTATCGGCAGTATTAATTGTACAAAGATAAGTTGTTATAGAACTTAAATACTTTTGCTCAGTATTTTTGTTTTCCCTAAATTTGAATATTTTATTATATAAACCAGCATAAAATCTTCTTAAACTACTCGATGGCACATTTGTAATTAAACGCCGTAGTGCATAGTTTGCAAAAAAATTGAATATTTCCAATAGAGTATTCTTATTTATAATTTCTTTCTCGTTGTCATCGCAGATATGCAATAGAAATGAATAAATCGTGTTATGTCTAAATTCTTTGAAGATAGAACTAACTTCATTTAACTCTTTGCAATATTTATTATTTCTTCCAAGTAATAATAAATAAAATTTTGAATAATACAATAGTTCATTTAATGCATCTTCTTTTGTTAAACATTTAATCTCAATATATTCTTTATACTTTTCATACAATTCACTTTCTTTAATAACTTTTTCTGTTTGCATTACAAGAAAGTCATAAAAATAATGTTCTAAATCTTGTTCGCCCAAATTTTCTTCAAGCGGTTTCCACAAATGAGTATGTAGATAGTGCTGTTCTTCTATGGTCCTAGGGTTCATCAAAAGATAGTTTCGCATTTTGTCAGTGACAGTTAAATCTTTACCCGTTGAATTTATACTTTCAAATATTGCTTGTGCATCATCTTTATCGCTCTCTAATGTTATCTCCACAATAGTTAAAAGTTTAATTCCTTTAAAAATACTATCTAAGTTTATGTCTCGACTGAGTTCTATTTGAATAGAACTTTGAAATGTTTTGTAATTCTTGTAAATA
>JAITJR010000067.1 GCA_031278855.1 Mycoplasmataceae bacterium
ATATGAACAGCTTTTTGATATCGCCGTCAAAATTCTTAATTTTCCACGTCAAGTTGGATTGCATGCCGCTGGGGTAATTATTAGCGATACAACGATCGATGATGTAATTCCCATTCAAAGTGCGACTGATGGTATTAGTGCAACCCAATATTCCATGGAATATTTAGAATCATTAGGACTAATTAAATTAGATATTTTGGGATTAGCCAATTTAACTACCATTAATGAAACAATTAAACTCGTTAAAAAAGAACAATCCCAAAATATTGATCTATCCAAAATTAATTTACTTGACAAAAAAGTTTTTGAACAATTAACCAATGGGAATACCTTGGGCATCTTTCAGTTAGAATCACCTGGAATGCGTAATCTTATTATGAAAATTAAACCAACCAATATTGAAGATATTTCGATTACCTCAGCTTTATTCCGCCCTGGTCCGCAAGAAAATATACCTGAATATCTAAAAAATAAAGCACATCCTGATAGTATTAAATATCTCAACCATGATTTTAAAGAAGTATTATCATCAACTTATAACATCATTATTTATCAGGAACAAATTATTGAAATCGTCCAACGAGTGGCTGGTTTCACTTTAGCGGAAGCCGACTTATTCCGTCGGGCTATTTCCAAAAAAGATGGTAATAAACTTGCATTATTACGTCAACAATTTATGACTGGTGGTCGAAAAAATAACTATGACGAAACAGAACTAGTGAAAATATTCGACTTTATCGATAAATTTGCTAATTACGGTTTTAATCACTCCCATTCACTAGCGTATTCATATGTCAGTTATTGAATGGCATACTTGAAAACGCACTACCCGCGAGAATATTTTACTGTGTTACTGTCGAAAAGTGCTAATAGTGTTGATAAAATTGCAAGTTACATTCAAGAAGCCCGTAATTTAGGCATTAAAGTTGCTCCGCCTTCCATTAACCACTCCCAGCATGATTTCATCATCAAAAATGAAACCATTATTTTTGGGTTTAATTGCATTAAAAGCATTGGTAGCGAAACAATTAATAAGATTTTAGCAGCACGCAATAGTATGCCTGACTGCAAATTTAATAATTACATCCAAGCTATTGGGAAATTAAGCAATAGTAGTGTCGGGATCAAAGCAACTGAAACATTAATTAAAGCAGGAGCTTTTGACGAATTATTAAATGATAAAAGTCGTTATTTTTTACTACAAAACCTTAGTGAAATTTATCAAAAAGCCAATACCATTACAACCACTGGTGAATTTATCATTAAACCGATGTATCGCGAAGTAAATGAAACCGCTGTCATTAAAAAACAACTTGACGATGAACAGTTTAACTTATTAGGAGTTTCTTTTGTCACCCACCCCATGACTCAAATTAAACAAACATACCATGGTGATTACCAAATTGTTGATTTAATTCAAGTTACGAATACAAACAATATCGTTCATAGTCTAGTGACTTTGGTTAGTTATCGCGTGGTTAAAACTAAAACTGGTCAAACGATGGCATTTGCCAAAATTGAAGATAACACCAAAATTATTGACGTTGCGATTTTTTCAGGAGTATACGAACAAGTCAAAAGTATTTTAGTAAACCATCAATACTATGTTGTAACAATTAAATCCAATGAACGTGGGCATCAAGCTTTATCGTTTAAGGCGTACCATCATGAGTAAAAAAGCACTAGTAATTGATGGCAATTCACTAATTTATCGTGCATTCTATGCGACTAGCAATCAATTAGCCTATTACAAAGCACATAATTTAATCCCAGTAAATGCCCTTAAATTAGTCATGTTAATTGTGTTGAAATTAATTAACCAGACGCAATATGATTATGTGCTCATGGCATTGGATCATGGCAAAAAAACAGTTCGACATGAAGTTTTTGCCGAATATAAGGCTGGACGTAAACCAATGCCAGATGATCTTTTAGTCCAATTGCCATTAATTAGAGAAGCGATGGAGGTTATGGGTATTAGTACCCTTTCATTACCCGAGATTGAAGCTGATGACATCATCGGTAGTTACACTCAATTAATGAATCATCACGGGATTGCTGTCGAAATATACACATCTGATAAAGATTTATTACAATTGGTCAACGCTCAAACAACGGTAAATTTATTTCGCACTGGAATTAGTGATATCCATCGTATTACCATAGATAATTTCGCTGCATGTTTTTTTGGTTTACAACCCCAACAAGTGTGCGATTTTAAAGGGATCTCGGGCGATAGTAGCGATAATCTAGTGGGTGTAAAAGGAATCGGGCCTAAAACCGCCGCCGATCTAATTAATAAATATGGTTCACTAGAGGGTATCTATCAAGCGATTGAACAATTGAGTCCAGCTCAACAAATCAAATTTAATAATGCGAAAACTTCGGCCATTATGTGTAAGCAACTTTCAACCATTCAAGTTGATGTCTTACCCAACTATTCGATTGATACATTTTTTAAAAAACCCGTTGATCAAAAAAAATTTCATGAGTTAATTCATCGTTATAAATTTAGTGGTTTTGATAAATATACTTTCACTAAACAAGAAGACATTTTCGCTTAATCCGAGCCTTACAGAAACAATAATCATATAATTCCGAATATGCCTCGTAAACATTTAGTTGCTAGTCAAACGAATAAAAAACAACAGTCACAAGCTAAATTATGACAAAAATTAGCTCGTGAAATCAAAGCGGCTGTGAAAGTAGGTGGTCCCAACTTGGAAGCAAACCCTCGCTTAAAAGCAGCAGTGGACAAAGCCTTACAAAATAATTTATCGCGTGAATCCATTGAACGCAACATAAATGGTTCTAACAAAGATAGCACGGATCTAGCTATCAAAGAATTCGAATGTTATGGACCTAATGGTTTGCAATTAGTGATTAGTGCATTAACCGATAATGTTAATCGTACTATTAGTAATTTAAACGGTTATTTATCAAAATTACATGCACAAGTTGCCAAGCCTAACAGTGTGAAAACCTTTTTTGATAGTGTTGGTTATATCGTAGTTTTTAAAGATCAAAATACGAATGTGGATAAAATTTTAGAATTAACATTGACTTACAACATTATTGATGTAATTGATCAAGAGGATGCAATTGAAATTAAAACCTTTCCGACTGATTTTTATAAAGTCAAAGAAGCATTAATTCAAAATAATGTCAAAATTTTTGATGCCGAAATTAAGTTGCTACCACAAGCACCCATTTTATCAATTAACACTGATGATAAATTAAGATTGGAACATTTTATTGAAGCTTGCGAAGCAGATGATGATATTCAATGAGTAGTAACCAATTATGAAGGTGAGTAAGCATATGTTCACATCAACTGATTTATCTTATTGACAATGAAATCGGGTAATCGGTATCTTCCACGAATTTTACGATTTAAAACTATTTTCTTTATAATACTTGTCCGATATGGTGAGTATGAGCCCATATGTTCATAATATCGTTAGTATATTTTCGGGAAGTAGCTTAGCTTGGTAGAGCACCTGGTTTGGGACCAGGGGGTCGCAGGTTCGAATCCTGTCTTCCCGACCATGATGGCAGGGTATCTCAGTTGGTTAGAGAACTC
>JAITJR010000023.1 GCA_031278855.1 Mycoplasmataceae bacterium
AAAGCCAAAAATCATTCTGGTGCTTGAGTTGGATCAATTGTTTGTTTCATTGTCTTTTTAATGATAGTGTATTTAGAGTGAGTTTTAAAAACAATCTCGTCAACTGCAAGTTGAATTTCATCACAACAGTTTTTTCAAGATTTAATGCTGTCAAAGTGAATCAGGAGTTCGTTGGTTGTTTCATTAGTCTGTTCTTTGGAGTTATATTTCTGGCAGATGGCACGAATAGTTTCTAGTTCATCCGCAAATTCACGCGGTGAGATCACTAAAATTCGATAAATGTTATGACTCATTGTTTGATTAATCTCTCTCTATAGATTAATAGACATAAAAAATAAAATATGACTATCAAATTTAAAGAAAAGCACACATTAATTATTGAATTTTAGTTTTATCTAGTCTCATTTGTAATTTTAATTAACACAAGTTAATTATTTCCCCACAAAAATGGAGTGTGGGGAAAATTGTGGTAAAAAATTTGACATTAATTTCTTTATGATATATATTAATTGTAAATTAGAAAAGGAGATCTACAATGTCATGTAAAGTAACATATTTATCGCCATCCGATAAAGCGTGCCCTATCTGTGGGTCGCACAACATTCAATCTATTAGTAGAGTCACAGGATATCTATCATTAGATGAAAGATTTGGTCCTGGTAAGATTGAAGAACGGGCTGTTCGTATTGATCATAATAGTCAGCACCGTAACAATTACTAAATAATTCAATAAAACACGACATCCTACACTAAGATTCATAAAATTTTATTTAGTGTCGTGTTTTATTGTTTACGATTATGCGAACGATATTGTTTGATTTGACTAATAGTCAACGAACCAAAACCAAAAATACCAATGATGGCTGGAAGATAATTGGATCAACAACGTCACACCATAATAGAATTATTAATCAAGTGTTGAGCTTCTTCGTTTTTAGGTAGCCCTCCCACTCTTGACATAAATTCTTGCATAATTCACTCAATGGACAATTCACCACCTGGAAGCGGTACAAAACGATTGGCTGTTGTAGTGACGTTGGCTACGTTAAAAAAGCGGAACCAATTATTGTTATTAATATAGAAAGGAGCGGCATCTCAGCATGCCAGATATTGTAGCGATCAGACAATCGTAAAATATAAGTAAAATTCATTAATAATGACAATTAACAAGATAATAATGGTGGTTTTCCAAAATTTTAGCATGATCAAAAATTCTTTTTGTAGTTTGGCGTCAACGACATAGGTTTGATAAGTTTGTTCCTTGGTATGATAAGAAAGTCTTAAAAGCTTTTTAAAACGATTAAAAATACGTGATGTTAAATAGTGTAATTTACGTGAAAAACCAGAAATAATCATAAATGCTAAAGCAATAAAATTAATGGTAATTCCAATTAACATCAAGATAAAGACAATCAATCCATTTTGTGGGTCGCTGACATTACTACCAAAAATATCTTGTCATTTAGTAATAATTCAAATAAATGATGGCAAAGTTATGAATAGTTGTGCTGTTTCTCATAATAAATCATTACAAACAGTGATTGCTGAAGCTTTGGAAGTACTGATGCCGTGGGTTTTAAGTCAAAATATTGTATAGGGATCACTAATAAAATTAGCAGGAGTAACTGTTCTTAAAAATGAAATCGTCGTAGCATACATGACTTTATCTCAAAATTTAACTTGGTAACCTAATCGCTTCAATTTAATCGTGATGGTAATAGCACAACAGAAAAAAGTTCACGGAATGAATAGCAGTAATAAACTAAATCATAATCATCCCAATTGATTCGAAAAGCCTCCGATTAGTTGTTTTAATAATTTATCCCAATGAATGCGGAGAATATAAACTAAAGTTAAAGCAATTAAAATAATCGATAGAAAAAATGCTAAAACAATAATAATTGTATTACGCTTAGAGAAAAATCTTCGATTACTTTGCGATTCAAGATCGGCATCGTTTTTTGTATTTATCACCTAAATATTATATTTGTTTAATATACTAATTGATAATTAGGTAGTAATAAGAATACTTATGTCTGGGACTAAAATCACTAAAGCCATTATCCCTGCCGCCGGTTTAGGTTCACGTTTTTTGCCTGCTACCAAATCAATTCCTAAAGAAATGATTCCGATTTTAGATACACCCACAATTGATCTAATTGTTCAGGAAGCGGTTCAAAGTGGTATTACGGATATTTTAATTATTGTTTCGTTTACCAAAAGTGCAATTAGTAATTTTTATCGTCATAACGCTAAGTTAGAGAGATATTTAATTAGTAAAAATAAAAATGATCTATGTGAAAAAATTAGAAAAATTGGGTTAGGTGTCAAAATTCGTTTTAAATATCAGGTGTCTCCTAAAGGATTAGGGCATGCAATATATTTGGCCAAAAAAT
The DNA here is from genome assembly GCA_031278855.1 of Mycoplasmataceae bacterium. Classification (GTDB taxonomy): domain Bacteria; phylum Bacillota_I; class Bacilli_A; order Mycoplasmatales; family Mycoplasmoidaceae; genus Malacoplasma_A. The sequence goes on from JAITJR010000023.1 coordinate 2,397, forward strand.
TTGTGAAAAATCAACCGTTTGCTGTTTTATTGGGGGATGATGTTATTTTAAAAAATGATGCACATGCATCCCCAGCTATTCAACAATTAATGAAAGTTTACGATCGATATCACCAATCAGTTGTGGGTGTTAAAAATGTTAATAAAAGTGAAGTGGATAAGTATGGGATCGTCGAACCAAAAAAATATCTCAACACCAAGTTATGTGAAATTAATACAATGATTGAAAAACCTAATGTAAAAAAAGCCCCAAGTACACTAGCTATTACTGGCAGATATATTTTGACTCCAGAAATTTTTAAATATTTAGCAATGCAAAAGATTGGCGTCGGTGGCGAAATTCAATTAACAGATGCGATTATAAATTTATTAAGTGAACAAAAAGTTTATGCACTTAATTATAATGGTAATCATTATGATATTGGTTCTAAAAGTGGCTTAGTGAAAGCCACCATTGATTTTGCTTTGAACGATAGTCAAATGCATAGTGAAATATCGACACATATTTTAAATTTAGCCAAAAATCTTAAGAAATAATGTCGAGTGCGGAACAAAAATAAATTGAGCGACTAATTACTATTTAACATCAGGCAGAATAAAATAATATTCTGGTAAACCTTTGCTTTTTAACCAATCGTAAAAAGCCGAATTTGATACACTACCGATATTCATAACATAACCTTTTGGATATCCACTTGGCTCAGCCGTAATATTTGTTACATCAGCAAAAGCTTCGGAATCAACATTAACATCAGGCAATGTATCGTAATTACCTACAATTAGTTGTGTTTTTATCCATGAAAACGCATTTTTACCAATATTGGTAAGCTTTTTAGGCAAGTTTAGAGTAGGGGTCGTAACATTTATTCCACTACTGGCTCAAAATGTAGATTTTCCAACTTTTTCTAGCGAAGATGGCAAAATTAGATTATTGATATTTATGTTATTTCCACCTGAAAAAAGCCCACTATCGTCGTTGGTTGCTTTATCATTTCCAATTTGTTTTGTCCCCTCCGCAAATGTTAAACTGCCAGATAGTGAGGATCCTGTAAAGGCAGCATCACCACCATCATTCACTTTTAACCATGTCTTACAAGGAGTTGCAACCGCACCTGGCAAAGCAACTTCGCTAGGTACGATTAGATTTGTGGCTGAAAAATGATTATTGCGGTTTGTGGATGCATAAGCATAACAATCTTCGTTTAGATCATTTTTAGTAATGGTTTGATCGTAATCTAACGCGCCACTTGTTCTTCCTTCTCAATCAGAACCATCAGCACTTTTATAAACGGATGGTTGTGGAATAGCTTCGATAGTAATAGTGATTGAAAAATTTGCACTAGTTATTGGAACGCCGCCATCAGAAGTATAAGTTGCTTTTATGTCAATTTGTTGAGTAGTAGCATCATCTTTTAATTTCAATATACCAATGCCATCAGTTCCGTTTTCGATTTCTACACCCGTAGATGAACCAGCAATTGCTCATGATATATTTTCTTTTATTCAATAATTATTTTGATCGTGCACAATAAAACGGGCAGCATTATCATTAGCTTCGCCACTATAACCTTTTATAGTAGCTGGACCTACTATTGCAATATTAGTGGGTGTTAATTGCGGAGCATTAGTAATCTTGATACCAACTGCTTTAGTATCAAAAATACTACTAACACTATTTAAAACACACTTAATGGTAATCGTATCATTAATTCCGCTTTGTACTTGATTACTAAATACTAAGTGACCGTTGGTATCAATGCTAACACCAACTGGAGCGGTGCCATCAATAGTTCATGTTACCTGACTATTTGTTAATAATTTATCATCAGCCATGGCTTGATAAGTGGCGACAGCGTTATTCGCTACTCCTGTAGTGCCTGAAACATTATCTAAGCCTTGGATCTTAATATTTTTAATTTGTGGTGGGTTCTTTACTTCAAATATTAGATTAACAGATTTTTTGAATCCAACTACACTAACTTTGATGTTTCAAGTACCAGTTGTGACTCCAAATGCTTTGATTTTATAAGTGCCTAATTTATCTACCTGAGAATTTTTGGTTCATACAAAACCATTAGATGATTCAGTACCACGAGTAAACTCAATTTTAGGAGTAACTCACTTAGGCACATTCACTTCATATACATGTAGTAAGATGCTGCTGTTGTCGTCTTTTACTAGTGCTTCAGTGTCTAGAAAAGCATAAACACTAGCGTCTCCAGTTTTTTCTGCACAACTAGTAGCATTCACACCAACTGTTAGTCCTAATATCCCTAGTGTAGATATGGAGCTAATGATTTTAATTAACTTGATTTTTTTCATTTTTCTTCCTCATTCTTAATTTTTACTCATCGCAACAAAAATAAGACTTTTCAAAACTTTTTGAAGGTAAAAGTCTAATTTTTAAATATATAGAGCACAAAAAAATAACGACGGTATCGCTGTGTCTACTGCTCTCTACTATTTAGTTGCGTAAAAATATTATACAGGAGGTGCTGCTCGATTTACTGTATAAAAATTAATTTCTCAAGGGTACTGATTGAGTTAGCAAAATTAAATTTAAAAAAACACGAGTTTTTTCATAATTTCTCACGATTAGCAATTCGCTAGTCGAGGATTAGTTGCCATTTTTTTAAAAATGTTCATGAAAAGTACGTTTAATAATGTCATTTTGTTGGTCTTTTGATAATTTAATAAAGTTAACAGCATAGCCACTAATACGGACAGTTAATTGCGGATATTTGTCAGGATGTTTTTGTGCATCTACTAAAGTTTCACGATTTAATACATTGACGTTTAAATGGTGTGCCCCTTTTTCAAAGTAGCCATCCAATAAAGCTACCAAATTTTCTTGTTGTTTTTTATTAGTCATATTTCTTTCCTTTTTTAATTTTATTTTTACGTGGTTTTTGAACTTGATCCACATCAAATACATCGCCGTGATTGATCACAAATTCATGGGTATTACCTAGAGCGTTAGGAACGATGCTAAATGTGTTAGATATGCCATCAGACGCATGTTTAAATGGTATTTTTGCCACCGAAGATAGTGATGCAATGGCTCCCATTTGGTCGCGGCCGTGCATCGGATTAGCACCTGGGGCAAATGGTTCGCCACCTTTACGTCCGTCTGGAGTGGCACCAGTATTGCGACCATACATTACATTCGAAGTAATCGTTAACACGGAAGTAGTTAATTCCGAGTGACGATAAGTATGATGACGTTTTAACATATTAACAAATAATTTTAATACATCCTGAGCAAGACTATCGACAGCATCATCATCGTTTCCATATTTGGGGTAGTCACCTTCAACACGATAATCAATCGCGATATAACGATCAGTATTAGGAATTTGTTTTCAAATCGGGTGTACTTTAGCATATTTAATGGCCGACAGTGAATCAGCTACAACTGATAAACCAGCAATTCCAGTTGCAAAAAAACGATGGATATGAAAGTCGTATAAAGCCATTTGACACGCTTCATAATAATATTTATCATGCATATAGTGAATGATATTAAGTGTTTTAATATATAGAGAAGCCAATCAGCGTAACACTACTAAATAACGTTCCCAAATTTCATTAAAGTTCAACGGCTTGTTAATATCTAGTTGTCCTTGCCGTGGACCAATTTGATATTCGGGGTAGATTTCATCAAAACCACCATTAATTGCGTATAGTAATGCTTTAGCCAAATTCGCTCGAGCTCCAAAAAATTGCATTTGCTTACCAATTTTCATAGGAGAAACACAACAAGCAATACCATAATCATCACCATGTGTAACACGCATTAAATCATCGGATTCATATTGAATTGATGAATATAAAATGGAATATTTAGCACAAAATTCTTTAAATTTTTTTGGTAATCGTTTGGATCAAAGTACTGTTAAATTAGGTTCAGGAGCAGGACCCATATTTGCTAATGTGTGTAACATACGGAATGATGTTTTGGTTACTAAGGTTCTTCCGTCGATGCCCATACCACCAACTGATTCTGTTGCTCAAATTGGATCACCTGCAAATAAATCGTTATATTCAGGGGTGCGCATAAAACGAACAATCCGCAATTTCATCACCAAATGGTCAATTAATTCCTGAGCTTGTTTTTCGTTAATTAATTTCTTTTTTAAGTCTCTTTGTAGATAAATGTCTAAGAAAGTGGAAATTCGTCCAATTGACATAGCAGCACCATTCTGATCTTTGATTGCCGCCAAGTAGCCATAGTAAGTTCATTGCATCGCTTGTTGTGCATTTTTGGCAGGAAAAGAAATATCGTGTCCATAGACTGCTGCCATGCGTTTCATTGCTTCCAATGCTCGAATCTGATCAGATGATTCTTCGCGTAAACGAATTACATCATCACTCATGTCATAGGGAATGAGATTTCTGGTGGCACGTTTTTCAGCAATTAGATAATCTATTCCATATAGAGCGACACGACGATAATCACCAATAATCCGACCACGAGAATAAGTATCAGGTAATCCTGTAATAATGTGTAAATGTCTAGCTTTACGCATTTCCTCGGTGTAGGCATCAAACACCCCTTGGTTATGAGTTTTACGATATTTAGTGTAAATTTCATCAATCACTGGGTTGGTTTTAAAGCCAAAAGCTTTGGCAGCTTGTTGTGCTGTTCTTACTCCACCAATTGGCATATAAGCTCGTTTGAAAGGTTCATCAGTTTGCAGACCGACAATTTTTTCTAGTTTTTTATCTAAATATCCAGGACCAAAAGCATCGACAAACGAAACACGTTGATCCATGTTTAAGACACCGCCATTTTTACGTTCTGTTTCCATTAACTTTAGTACTTTATTCCATAATTTTTTGGTATTTTCAGTGGGAGTCATCAAAAAACTATCATCACCTTCATAAGGTTGATAATTTGTTTGAATAAAATCTCTGATGTCCACTTCGTTACATCAGAAACCAGGAGTGAATCCTTCTCATTCTTTAAATCACTTTTTAATCACAAAAAACCTCTCGTTAAATAATTATACTTTCTATATTGTAACTGTTTCACCGTAATGCTAATTAATGTTTGATGATCCGTGCACTTTATGTGAAAATATGCATTAACATGATAGGATTTTATATTATGTTTACTCGTTTGCAAACTCACAAAGTTTTGGTTGGTGATGTCCAAATTGGACATCAGAATAAAGTGGTTATTCAAAGCATGACTAACACTAAAACCAGTAATGTGATTCCAACCATTAATCAAATTAAAGAATTAGTTAAGCATGGTGCTCAATTAGTTCGTGTGGCTGTTTTAGATCAATCTGACGCATTAGCTTTAAAGCAAATTACGAAACTTTCGCCGTGCCCCATCATCGCTGATATTCATTACAATTACCGTTTGGCAATAATAGCCATCCAAAACGGAGTAGCTAAAATTAGAATTAATCCTGCTAATATTGATCTCGATCACCTGCAAGAAATAGTCAAAACTGCCAAAGCACATCAAGTAGCCATTCGTATTGGTATTAATCAAGGATCTAAGTTAAATCAACGTTCTTTTGCTACGCCTAAAGCCATGATTAATTGTGCACTTAAGTTTATTAAGTTATTTGAAAATTGGAATTTTCATGCGATTATAGTAAGTCTTAAATCTTCACAACCATTACTAACAAATATTTTGTATCAACAAGCCGCCCAAAAAATTAAGTACCCACTTCATTTGGGGGTTACGGAAGCTGGTACACTAACAAATGCGACGATTAAAAATACCATCGGTCTTGTGCCTTTATTACAAAAAGGTATTGGTGATACGATTCGGGTTTCAATTAGTGATCACCCAATTACCGAAGTAGTGGTAGCTAAAAAAATACTAAGTAATCTTGGTTTATACAAGAATATTGTGAATATTATCGCTTGTCCTACTTGTGGGAGACTACAGTGAGATTTATTAACTTTGTTAAAACAAATCGAAACTTACACCGATGTAATTAATCTTCCGCTTACTATTGCTGTCATGGGGTGTGCTGTTAATGGCATTGGTGAATGTGAGCATGCTGACATCGGAGTGTATGGTAGCAGAGACAAATTATTTTTATATAAGAAAGGTAAATTTATTACTGAAATTGATCATAAGAAAGTGTTTGATGAAATAAAAAAACTCATTAACTTGTTTTAAGTTTTAAACTAACGTAAAAGTATTTATAGAACCTTAGGTTTGACCACCCACTGTCGTACCGATAATTTTGGTCAAATTATGAATGTTAACATTTGCTAACTGAATCAAATTCGTTATTTAAAATGGAAATCTTAGAAAGGACGTTTACTTTTTGTAAGAAATCTTTTCTTTAAAAAAAGCTTAGTTTTTCAACGTTTTAGTGTGTATGTGTATGTATGTGTGTGTGTGTGTCGCTGATGGTACCGATGGCGATTTTGTTAAAATTATTAAGCTTTTTACAACTATAATTCTCCCCATGCAATTTCATAGGGGGGGGGGACAAGTCTAATAGTGCACTAAGCACTAATTTGTTCTTCTTTCTAAAAAACAAGAGCTCGTTTTAGGGTTCTTGTTTTTGCTATTTAAAACACAAGAGGATCAACATGAAGAAAAGTATAAAATTAGGATTATTGATACCATCAATAACTTTAGGAGTCGGTGGTGGGACGGTTGGTGGGATGGCAATCGCTGGTTATGTATTTCACGCAGGACCATTTGCTCCAGCTGCCACCAAGACAGATATTAAAACTATTTTATCACAATGTTCAGGTTGAACAACTACCTCACCAACACCAATAGTGGATAGCTCAATTTTTCCTACGGAAGGAGCTTTAGTAGATCATACAATTTATCAAAATCCACCTTCTGATAATGACGTTAAATCGTATTTGATAAACCAACTTCAAAATAGTCCAAGTAAAGACTTGGTTAATGAAATTACTTTATCATCAATAAGTAGTCCATATGGTAATGGTTATTATCATGTTGCAATTGGAGTAAAAGATAGTTCACGAACTTATGAAGGAACGGTTTGAGCTTATTTTCACTGAAATCCAACGCATACTAGTGATTTAAGTACTGATTTTACTACCACTGCCATAACTTATGCCACTGCTGGTTCTCCGCTTGCTAATAATCCTACCGTTAGTAGTTTTCAACTATTTCATGCATTGCAAATACAAAATAGTAATTTAAATATTGATGCCATCACTTTTCAGTATTCTTTAAACAGTGGTTCTACTTGAAATGATTGAGATTGATCAACTAATTCTGCATTTGGAGCAACAGCTACGGGTTTTGATAGTACTTATCTTTCGGCATTATGAAATTCATCGTCAGATTTATACACAAATATTAGAATCACCCCTACTCCTAATAATAACTACTATCGTGGCTGTAGCCCAATTAGTTTCACACTCAATTTGTATCGCCCTGAAATTACTAGCGAGACTAATTGAAATGATTTAAAATCTCAAATGCAAAGTATTACAAGTGCATATGATGCGTTACCAACACATGCTACAATACTACAAAGTACTTTTGATGATTATTTTGGTAATCAAGATTGATATAGTGGTAAATTAAATGGTAATAATGCTGGTACAAATCTTTATGTTAATACTTGAGAGTTTGTCTTAAACAATAGCGGATACACAAGTCATACTATTCCAACGGCTATTTTTAACATTAAAGGTAATCCATATTACAATACACATCAAGATGCTACGGGTAGTGCAACATCAACTTCTTATCAATGAGATTATGGTGTTAAAACAAAAATTGAATTAAGTGCCGCAATCGTCAACTCATCGCAACAAACCATTTCGGAAATGCCTAATGCTTTTATGTTTCAATTGAACGATGCCACAGTAAGAGATAATGTAAAAATGGCATTAATTAGAATTAACCCCGATTTAGCCAATAGTGTTAGTTGAAATCAAATTGTAATTACTCTAAATAATACTAACACCAACGGTGGTACAGTTGGTTTGACACCAATTAGTGGTTCAGTTTTATATCAGGGTTCATTGACAATTACTTATACATTACGAACTAGTTAACTAACGATCGTGAAGAAATGATGTGGTTGATTAGTAAAATTAGTTAGCATTGTTGGTTTGACTCCGATACTTTGCTATAGTTTTTCGAATCACACCACTCAATCGGCTGATGTCATTCCAGTTATCAATGAAGGCAAAATTGATATCGCTACGGTAGTGTTTAACTTTCAAACAAAAGATTTAGGGACATTAACTGATAGTCCTACTAAGAGTGATATCCTTTTTTATTTAACCTACTATATTACTGATTCAACCTACAACGATGTGATGAATGAATTAAATATATCCACACCAACGATTCAAGATCAGATTTATACCATTACCGCATCCGTTAAACCGTCTTCCAGAACTTATACTGGTGCAGTCAATCTTACCTACCAATTAAAGGCGAAAGTTGATATTGCTACTATATTTACTGAGAACTTAAAACAGAGTTTAAACCAAAGTGATTTATTAGATTTTGCACAAAACACCATCAATAATTATTTTTTAAATTTAGTTTATTCACAATATACCACCGACAATATTTCGGTCAACTGGAATCAAATTCAAATAAGAGATGTTGACTATACTAGCTCAGAAGCTAAACACAATCAAGCAGGTTCAATTTTAATTGAACCTGTGAATGATTCCAATGCATATACAGGATCTGCTACCATCACTTTCCCTGAAATATTTTCTACTTTGCAAATAAGTAATTTCGCTTACACTGCCACTACGCAGACTTTTACTGCACCAAAAACTGGTAATTACATTTTGGAAGCATGAGGAGCTGCTGGATGTAATTACTCTGGTTATTATGGCTCTGGTGGTTATGTTTCAGGAACAATCAATTTAAACGCTGGTCAAACGCTTTATGTTTATGTTGGAGCTCGAACTAATGTTGCGTATACCGATACCGTGAAAGCTAATTTTAATGGTGGTGGCGCTTGTACTGGTAGCACTGCCGGAAATAGTAAATCCGGCGGAGGAGCAACAGATTTTAGGCTGAAACTAAATGATGATGAACAATATCCAAATAAATGAGATGATCCTCTTTCTCTCAATAGTCGGATTATTGTTGCCGGAGGTGGCGGAGGTAGTGGTGATGTTGGCGCAAGTGGTCTTCAGTATGGACACGCTGGAGGATTAAAAGGTTGAGATTCATTGCCAGGTAGATCACATGGCGGAACGCAAATTAGCGGCGGAGCAAGCACCTATACTAATATAGCTCCTGGCCAATTTGGTAGAGGCGGAGCAGTTAATGCTGGTAATTATAGTGCTGGCGGTGGCGGAGGATATTACGGCGGTTCTGCTGGGGGATATGCCTACGGAGAAGGATCAGGCGGTTCTTCATTTATATCAGGAATGAATGGGTGTGTAGCAATCGCTAACCCGCTAACAGATGAAAGTGAACCACGTACTCCCAAAAGTGAAGGTGATACTTCTGTATTATCTTATCCTGATGTAGATAGTAAATTAAGAGATTGAATATTTTATTCGACAGTTATGATTGATGGCGGAAGTGCAATGATTTTGCAAAATGGTAGTGAATCAACTACGGGAAACAGGAATGCTGCTGGGTATGCTCGAATATCATACATGTCTTAATATTCTTAAAAATATATGTAATTATTGGAACGATCCACCGCGGAAATAATATCCTTATATTTACTTTGTAAATATCGATCATTTTTAATTAGTTTCAAAATCGTTAACTCAGATTTGATTTATCGCTGTTCACAAATTAATATGTCTTTTTGAACAAATCTTAAGGAAACTATCGATTGTGACAAAAGCGACGATATGGTCTCAACTACGAAAAGTACCTAACACTTTCATCTTGGTTTTCATGTAGCGGAAATCTCGTTCGATTCATACGTGAATACGTGAATAGTTATGCAAGCAATAATTCATGACTTTAATTAGATATACTTATGCAATACACAAGAGGTATTAAGAATGTCAATTAAATTAAAAATTATTCCCACTTATTATTTTGGGAAAGATGTTGTAAAAGAACATCTTGGTGAAGAATTAAAGAAGTATCGTGTCAAAACTTTAATGATAGCTTATGGCGGTGGTTCTATTAAACGTAATGGCTTGTATAACGAAATTTTAGTAGTAGCCAAAAAGCATAAAATTAAAATCATAGAACATGCTGGTATTGAGCCAAACCCTAGAGATGTAGGTATTTATCAGGCAGCATTGAAATGTCGCAAATACAAGGTTGATTTGATTGTTGCCGCTGGTGGTGGAAGTGTAATTGATGCCGCTAAAATAATCGGAATATTAGCAACTAATCCTCAATATAAAAATGCTTGAGATTATGTTTTAGATAATTCTAGAGCAACAAAATTAAGTATCCCCTTATTTTCCATAATTACATTAGCAGCTACAGGTAGTGAGAATAATGCTGGTAGTGTTATCACTAATACGCAAACTCACTATAAGCAATCTACTTGGACACCATCGGCTATTCCAAAAGTTTGTTTTGAAGACCCTCAATACACAATGACTTTATCACCGTGGCAAACAGCCTGTGGTATCTTTGATATTTTTAGTCATCTTTGCGAACAGTTTTATGACCCTGTCGCTACTTTTGAATGAACTAAGGCATATTTATTAGCTAATATGCGTGTTTGTGTTGCCTGTGCTAATAAGCTAAGTGTGAATAACCAAGACTATGAAGCACGTAGTAACTTATTGTGAACATCATCATGAGCTTTAAATGAACTAGCACATTTTCATATTGCTAGTGGTGATTGAACTGTTCATAAATTAGAACATGCAGTTAGTGGCTTATGGGATGTAGAGCATGGGGCTGGTTTAGCATTAATTACTCCACCATATTTAAAATTAATGTGTAAACGTAACAAACTTTTTGCGGAACGTTCTTTAGAGATTGCCAAAATAGTATTTGGTGTAAACACCTTACCATTATTTTTTAAAAAATTATCAGAGTTTATTAATTTACTAAAATTACCCGTTAAATATACTGATTTTAAACAAATAACCAATGTAACTGATGACAATATTAATTGGTTAATTAAGCATTTCTCCACTATTAACGAAGGTGGCAAAAACGGACCGCGTACACAACTAGCTCGCATTGTGTTCAATACCATTAAAAAATAATACTATTTTTCAACTTTAATACGTAACATATCCAGCGGTTGTAAGTTTAATTTTTTATTTATTTTAACAATACATTTACTCATTGGTTTATTAACGACATTAATTGGCAAATTATGATCATCAATAATTGAAATTAGTTTAACTGTTTCAATGTGAGAAAGATTTTTACCTAACACTTGGAATGTATCCCCTAATTTGAAATAATTACGTGAACTCACTTGGTATGTATCTTCATTAATTTTCTGATCAATTACCATGGCAAATAATTGATTAACATTTTTAGGTATTTCATGATCTAGCATTTCATGTTTAGTTGGGGCACCTTTGAATCAAGCGATACCGATATCACGATTAGCAGCAGTTAAGACATCATCGATGTATTCTTGTCTGAATTCCTCTGATAAAATTTTGTGATAAGCATTTACAATTGTGGCAATATAGTGTTCTGATTTCATCCGACCTTCGATTTTAATAGCGTTAATACCAGCATGTTTAATTAAGTCTAGATAATTAATTAGGCACATATCTTTAGCTGACATGGTGAATGTATAGGAAAGCGATGTTTGATTCTTAATTAATTCGCTTGCTCACCGACACGACTGTGCACAACCACCATTATTAGCATCACGTAAACACATATTGCTACTCAACATACATCGGCCGCTATACGAAATACACACTGCCCCATGTACAAACATTTCAATTTCGATCGCCCCTTGTAAATGTGCTACCATCATTTTTATTTCTTCTAGAGATACTTCGCGAGCAGTAACGATACGGCTAGCTCCATTGCGTTTTCAAAACAAAGCACTCTTGGAATTAGTAACAGATTGTTGTGTAGAGACATGAATTACAGCTTGGGGAAATAACTTTTGAATTTTTCGAAGGATGGCTGGATCGGTACATAAAAAAGCATCTGGCGGAGTTTTGATGACTTCTTGCAAAAAGTCATTAAATCCAGTTAATAAATGATTGTGACATACTATGTTAGTGACTAAATATGCCTTCTTATTATGTGTGTGGGCATAATTAACCATCTCGTGTAAGTGAGCGTTGTCAAAATTAGATGCTCGGGCTCGTAGCGAATATTGTTTACCACCAAAATATATGGCATCAGCCCCAAAATCAAGTGCAATTTTCCCGCGATGCAAGTCTCCAGCTGGGGCCAATAATTCCATTTTATTCATAGACATTCTCAGTTTGATTTAGATAAACTAAATCGGCTTTATTCATATGGTAGAATCCATGTGAATATTTATCATTTGGTAATTTTTTTACTAAGGTTTGTACGTACGAACGATTATTTATGTGTTGGATGGCTTCGAGATACACCTTGGTAGTTGCCATTATTCAGTTCGCGTTATGTAGAAAACTATCGACCCTAACTGTATCTACACCATACGTGTATAAATCAGGCAACACATCCAATAGATTTAATGAGTAGTTAGTTAATATATGTGTGCCATCATCATTTTCAAAAATTATGCTTGGTTCCTGACGAGAAATCTCACGAAGATATAGTTTGGTTTGACTTAAATTTTCTTTAATGTTCTGTGTTTGTTGGAAATTACTAATTAGTTTTCATCGCGAATGCATCATATATGCATATCCAGCCACTTGTATTTGAATCATCATTTGATTTTTGTGGATACCAATATCTTTAATTTCTCGATGAGTAAGTTCGCGAGCTAAACACACTTCTTGGATGTTATTGTCTCAATAAAAAGGTAACTGCTCGTAGTTAGTTACTAATGTCTCAGGGTTGTAAATTAATTTATGTTTTATTTTGCGTTCATAACAAATTTGATTTACTGCAAAATCGCTAAATATAATCCCGTCTATTTTCATTTGGCTTAGTTTATTAAGGTATTCATCTAACGCTGGTAAATCAGGTTCAAAGAAAAAACGATTAATCAAAATTAACACTTTAGTATTCTTTTTTAGGTTCAATATTTCGCTAATTTCTGCAAGTGTAACGTGACAATTATTTCTTGTGCAAAACTGATTATCGCCAAGAAATATTTGGTGCACGCCCAACTGGATTAGTTCCAGAGCATTTGCATAACTGGCAGGGTTAACCAAAAGTTCCATAATACTACTATTAATTGTAAATTAAATCAGTGATATTTTATTTTTTATGTCTATTAATCTATAGAGAGATTAACCAAACAATGAGCCATAACATTTATCGAATTTTAGTGATCCCACCGCGTGAATTTGCGGATGAACTAGAAACTATTCGAGCCATCTGCCAGAAATACAACACCAAAGAACTGACTAACGAGGCAACCAACGAACTCTTGATTCACTTTGACAACATTAAATCCTGAAAAAACTGTTGCGAGGAAATTCAACTTACAGTTGACGAGATTGTTTTTAAAACTCACTCTAAATACACTATTATTAAAAAGACAATGAAACAAGCAGTCGATCCAACTCAAGCACCAGAATGATTTTTAGCTTTCCAAAAACAAGTATTGACTTTTCAAGAATTTACTGTCCAACAATTTAAGAAATAAGAACAATTTAATAAAAGACAAGAACAATTTAATAAGAAAATAGAGTCAGAAATTAAAAATATTCATGTCC